>JAGQYH010000203.1 GCA_020436175.1 Bacteroidota bacterium | reverse complement strand
GTTATCAAGTGAATTTGATTGATATTTCTGAAGTGGCTTTGCAAAAGGCTTTGACTACCATTTCAAATAATTTGGATAGATTGATCAAAAAGGAAATAATTACGGATCAGGATAAGGGAGCAACATTGTCGCGCATTCAAACTTTTACATCAATGGATGCAGCTTTGATGGACAGAGATTTGGTGGTGGAAGCGGCCACGGAAAATGTTGAACTTAAATTGAAGATATTTAAGACAATGGATGAGCTAGCACCGGCCGGTGCGATTTTAGCCACGAATACATCTTCCATATCAATTACCAAAATGGCAGCTGTAACCGGCCGACCGGAGCAGGTGATCGGTATGCATTTCATGAATCCCGTTCCCATCATGAAGTTGGTGGAGGTGATCAGAGGCTATGCCACTTCGGATGAAATAACTCAATCCGTTATGGAATTGTCAAAGGCATTGGGTAAAACGCCTGTTGAGGTAAACGATTATCCCGGGTTTGTTGCCAATAGAATTTTGATGCCGATGATCAACGAGGCCATTATTACTTTACACGAAGGCGTTGCCGGAGTGGAAGAGATCGATACTGTCATGAAATTGGGAATGGCTCATCCAATGGGACCATTACAATTGGCGGATTTTATTGGTTTAGATGTTTGTCTTTCTATCATGAATGTATTGTACACCGGCTTCGGGAATCCGAAATATGCTCCCAGTCCGTTATTGGTGAATATGGTTACCGCGGGATTTTTGGGTGTTAAAACAGGTGAAGGATTCTACGATTATAGTAAAGGAATGAAGGAAGCGGTTGTCAGCCGCCAGTTTAAATAAGCGAATCCGGGAAGTCTATGTTTTTCATTTTGTCTAAGATTTTAGCTTTTGTTTTAAGTCCGATCAACTGGATTGTGTTTTTGGGCATGCTCACTTTTTTTACCAAAGATGTATACAGAAAAAAGCGACGATTAGCAGCCACCTTGATTGTATTATTGTTTTTTACTAATGGATTTATTGCCGGTAAGATTTTGGGTTTGGTGGAGATTGAAAGTATTGGTAGAAATGATATCACTAAACCGTATGATGTTGGCATTTTACTAGGAGGAATGGTGAGTTTTAAATCCGATTCCACCATCATCAACTTCAATCACAATGGCGATAGGTTATTCCAAACCATAGATCTTTATAAATCAGGGAAAATCGATAAGATATTGATCACTTCCGGTTCCGGGATGATACAGTTGCCTTCTTTTAAGGAAGCCAATTTGATACGACAGTATCTGTTAAAATTGGATATTCCATCTTCCGATATCATTATTGAGAACCGATCTAACAATACGCATGAAAATGCAGTGTACAGTGCTGAAATATTAAGAGAACGATATCCTGATATCGACCAACGAAATTTTCTACTGATCACATCGGCCTCTCATTTAAGACGAGGTGTAGCGTGTTTTGAAAAACAAGGAGTTGCGGTAACGCCTTATTCCACCACGAAAAGAGTAACGGAAGAACCAAAGATTTTTAATTCAAAATGGATATTCCCCGATCCGTATGCATTGCAATATTGGGATATTGCCACCCATGAAATATTCGGTTATTTAATCTATAAAGTGCGAGGCTACGTTTAATCCAATGGTAGTAGTACAACAGTGATGCCATCAACAATCAATGCTGTTTAAAAGGAATTTATTCTGCTATGTAATTTATGGCAGATTATTGTTATGTTCGTTGCATGAAGCACGGCTTAGGACAGTCATACAGAAGCAATTGGTTAGAATATTTCATTTTTAACTTTTGTTGTTTTGCCGTGATACTTGGCATCGCTTTTTTCTTTAAGACCAACTTAAAACCATTACATCCGTTAAAAAAGGGCTTGGATGATTTTTCTTTTACCGACATTTATTACAAGATAAACAAGCCGGATTATGAGTTGAGCAAACATCGTATTCCCGCCCAACCGGAATTGTATGTAGTAAATATTGGAACGTTGAATCGAGCCGGTATTGCAGAAGTGATCGATATTATTAATGAAGGAGAGCCGGCGGTGTTATCGTTAGATGTTGTGTTTCATGAGAAAGTAGATACTACAGGTACTGCAGCCTTGTTGAAAGCAATGAAAATTTCGGAAACGATCGTGCAAGGTTACATCAGTGATGATGGCGAATATTGTGCCGATGGAATTTATAGTATGGATGCCTTACGAATAGGGAAGGAGGCTTTTATTAATTTGCCGGGAAGTGATCCGGTCAATACCGTGATCCGATATTTTAAGCCATTTCATAATAAAGATATAGGATTGGCCACGAACACTGCATTCACTTATTTGGAAAAAACCGGAACTTCACTAAATCATCGTCAAACTAAGTTAAAGGAAGCTACTGAAAAGGAAACAGAAAAGTGCTATTCCAAGAAGAAATATACTATTAGGTTTAATCGCTTATTGTCTGAAGTTTACAATAATCAGTTTATCAATCACACCGATGTTACTGATGGCGATTTTGATCCGAGTGTGTTAAAAGGAAAGATCGTGCTTTTGGGTTATAGAGGAGAAATGCAATTAGAAAATGTGGATGGTTTGCCACAGATCCATCCAGAGATCGATGAAGATATGTATTTCACTCCCTTGAACAAGAACATGACGGGTAGATCTTATCCCGACATGTATGGCGTTGATATTCAAGCCAATATCATATCCAATGTCTTAAGAGGAAATTACATCATTAAGATCAGTGATGTTTGGAGTTGGGTGATCGCATTTCTTCTTTGCTTGATACTTTCACCGCTGATGATCTACTTTTTTGTGAACCAACATATTTGGTTTCACATTGTGGCAAAATTATTGCAGTTGTTCCTGAGTATTGTATTTGTTATGATTGGTGTGGTGGTTTACGCCAATGGTTTTTACTTAAACTCCAAGCCAATTGTAATATCTATTATTCTGATCGTTGACCTCATGTACTTTTACGATGCATTTGTAAAATTCATCGCACACAGACGGCAAAAACAGAATAAAGAAATGCAATCCGTTTTTCTCGTAGAACATTGAAGATTAGAATGAAAAGGATAAATCTAGTTATTGTATTGGGATGCCTGATACTTAGCAGCTGTCGTCAAGACCTCGATTGGGTAATGGTATATGAAATGGGTAAGCCTTCGCCAAAGGCATCCTTGAATGATACCACCATGGTATTGCGATCGTTTGATGTGCTTAATGCAAACCTGCATCAACTTACGGTAGAAGATGAAAGTTTTGTGAGGTTGACCGATCCTGACGGCACGCTTTCCGATTTTGGTCCGGGAAAGTATAGTTATAAGCAGATCAATAAGTTATTCTATAAACAATCGGCGCATCATAAGCCGCTGCCAAAGAAATATGTGGATTACATTTGGACGCAAATGTCTCACAAGGAACATGAAAGCACTGTCAACACCAAAGCGACAGTTTTAAGAAACTTGCCCAATTCATATAGAGGCAAGGATTTTGTTGTAACACCGAAGTCTCTTGAAATTGTAAACGACAAGAATATCACTTTTACTTGGCATTCATTTAAACCGAATGGCGAGTATTTAATGTTCGTCAGGCAAGTTGATGGAGATTGGAACAAGGCGATCCAAACAAGCGACACCACTTATACGCTGAATGGTGAAGTACTTGAAAATGAAAGTTTTTATAGCTTCAAGGTTGAAGGTGGAGGTCCTGAACGAGAATTTTTTCTTCAAAAGGAAGAGTAAGCTTAAAACTAACTTCAACATCAAAAGTGGATACGACGATCACTTTATCGGTTATTCAGGAGATCAATAAAAACCTTCCGATTCACAGTATGTGGGATGGTTTTTGGGTGCATTATTACCATAAAGGACATTTGACGCTTTCCTGTAGTTTTAACCGAATCTATTATCGCGATTTTGATATTGATTTCAAAGGAGTTGTATTTTTTAATTTGCCGTCGGAATGGCGGGATACCGACATTTGGGGCGATGACCTGATTCGACTATCCGATAGAGAAGAGTTTAAAAAGTACCATCAAGATTTTGATACAGGAAATCATACCATTATGGCGATTGATATCTACTTTCAAAAAGGAAGCATACATCAAAAATATACCTTCTTTGTAGTGGCGCTATCCGTTGAATTGCAACGCGTTCAACAGAGTATAAGTAGTGCAAGCAGTTATGTTGACCTCTATGAAGAAGAGCAATTTCCTTGCTTTAGAAATAGGGTCGAGTGATGGATTACTTACCGATTTCATCACTTTTTCTCCAAGTAAACGAATAAGTAGAAGGTCCTTTGCCGTTATCACATTTAAAAGTGGCATACTGAACGAAATCTAATTTTTCGTAATACGCAACGTTTTGATCGTTGTTCGTTTCCAGATAAATGGTGTCTGAGTCGGCTAACGATTTCGCAAAATTGACCACTTGTTGGCCTAGTCCTTTGCCTTGTATATCCGGATCTACCGCAATGGTTTGAATGTAATAAAACGACTTTTGGGGCTTCATCTTTTCAATAGACTTAAAAACCGATAGC
>JAGQYH010000202.1 GCA_020436175.1 Bacteroidota bacterium | reverse complement strand
AACATTGGCGTGCAGAACTACACTTTTGATCATACCGACCCATTTATAGGCAAAAACTACTATAAGTTAAAGTGGGTAGATTATAATGGCAGCTACGTCTACAGTGAAGTAAAAATGGTGGAATTTACTAAAACCGATGAGCCTTTGGCGATAGACGATGTGACCTTTCCAAATCCCATCAGTGGTAATTTACCGATTCAATTCGACATCAATGATTTTGTAAAGGCAACTATCGATATCTATTGTGTGAACGGAGACCTTATGTGGAGTGAAAAAACATTGGACCCGTTTACCGATCTGGATGTATCTCATTTTGCTTCCGGCACCTATCTAATGGTGCTGCACATCAATGATAACCAAAAAACTTTCGTAGAGAAATTTATCGTCAATAATGAATAACAGGAAACATTAGAATTATGTTTATAGGGAGAGGATGTATCTATTTAGGTCATCCTTTTTTTATTTTACTGAATCGACTTTCTTCCTTTTCTTATCCAGTAAAAACTTATGGCACTCAATAAAATAACAAGTACAAATGCGAGCAGATAAGGCTTGTAGGATCGTTGTCCTAATTGCAAATCCCCATCTTTTCCAATATATACCACTCCTGCCCAATAATAAGGCGACATTGATTCAATTTTATGATTTTCTATATACCTCAGCTTAGATAACCTTAAGGCTTCGGCTTTGGTGTTGCCTTCTTTAAGGTATTGATAAAAGTAATGAATGATCTCCGAGCTGGATTTGTCATTTACCTTCCATAAACTGGCCAACACGCTTTTTGAACCGGCATGAAAAAATCCTCTGGCCAAACTGATCACTCCTTCTCCATTTACTTGTTTGCCTAAATTCGTTTCACAAGCACTTAGTAAGATCAAATCTGCATTGTTCTTTGAGTTGTAAATCTCGGGAAGTAAAATAAGGTCGTCGTGCGCCGCAATCCAGGGATATCCGTTCGCATCGTTATCCGCCTCGGCATGGGAATAGATATGAATGATATTGTAATGCGATAACTGGGCTAACATTTCACGCTTGGTTGCAAGTTCTCCTTTGTTTGAGCATACTCACAAATGCATTGTAGAATGTTGGGAAGCGGGTGAAAAATCAATTTTCCTTATATTCGTCGATAGAAACAAAAAGTGCAATATGGCAGTCAAAAAATTCATTTCTTTCAATGTCAACGGCATCCGAGCTTCCGTTAAAAAGGGATTCTATGAGACAGTTGAACAATTGGACGCTGATTTTATTTGCTTACAAGAAACCAAAGCACAAGACGATCAAGTAATAGATGCTTTAAAAGATCTGAATGGCTATCACATGGTTATTAATTCTGCCGTCAAAAAAGGATATTCAGGTACATGTATTTTATCAAAAGAGCAACCCATATCTACATCCATTGATATGGATATTGAGGAACACGATCAGGAAGGACGAATCACAAGAGCCGAATTTGAAAACTACCAATTGGTAAATGTTTATGTGCCTAATAGTGGTAGCGGTTTGAAACGATTGGATTACAGAGCGACCTGGGACGAGGCTTTCACGGATTATCTGGCGGATCTCAATCAGAAAAAACCCTTAATCATCACCGGTGATTTTAACGTCGCCAGAGAACCGATTGACCTGGCCAATCCTAAATCCAATTACAACAAAACTTCGGGCTATACACAAGTAGAGATCGATGGCTTTAATAATCTTTTAGACAAAGGTTTTATCGATACTTTCAGAACCTTACATCCCGATACAGTAAAATATTCTTTCTGGAACCAGAGGTTTAATGCAAGAAAAACAAACGCCGGCTGGAGAATCGATTATTTCTTAGTGCCTGTTGGTCTCAAAGATAAAGTGATCTCAGCCGATATTTTGAACGACATCTATGGCAGCGACCATTGTCCGGTGGAGTTGGTGATGGATCTTTAAAAGTCTAAAGTTAGAAGTCTTAAGACTTAAGTCTAAAGTGAAAATTTGCTTTGCAAAATTTACATTACTTGATTATTGAAAATTGACTATTGATTATTGAGCCTTGTTTAGTCTTTAATATAAACTCTCTTTACCCTTTCCGAAATATTTGTCAACAGCTCATATGGTATGGTTCCGATTCTGGCGGCAGCATCTACCAAACTGATGTTCTTCCCGAAGATCTCCACTTCATCTCCCGCTCTCGGATTATCAATATAAGTAACATCCACCATGGTAAGGTCCATGCAAATATTACCAATGATCCTTGCTTGTTTTCCTTTGATAAAAACCGATCCTTTGCCATTGCTTAAACGTCTGTCCAAGCCATCCGCATAGCCAATCGGTAAGATCGCTAAAGTAGTGTCGTTCAACAATTCTCCTTTTCTTCCATATCCTACCGTTTCGCCCTTTTTCACTTTCTTAATCTGAGCGATCTTGGTTTTTAAGGTTCCGACCGGAATCAATCTGTCTTGAATAGAACTAGTCGTATCTACTCCATACATTCCAATGCCCAAACGCACCCAATCGTATTGCGAACCCGTAAATCTTACAATTCCTGCAGAATTTAAAATATGTCGTTTAATGTCATATTCAAATGCCTCCAATACTGACCCGGAAGACTTCTTAAACAACTGTAACTGATCAAATGTATAGGTATCGTGTATGGGATCCTCCACTGCCGCTAAATGTGAGAAAACAGAAATTACTTTTATGCCCTTGATCGACTTTATCAATTCAATGGCTTTGTCTATTTCATAAGGCATGACACCCAAGCGATGCATGCCGGTATCGATCTTTAAATGGATACCCAATTCTTTATTTTCATCAATGCCTTTGGTCTTTATCCTACCGATGATCTCTTCCAACTGCTCGATCGAATAAACTTCCGGTTCTAAATGATAATCCAATAAGATGGATAGATCATCGTAACCGGCATTCATCACCATAATTGGACAGCGAATACCGGCGCTCCTCAATTTAACGCCCTCATCGGGATAGGCTACGGCCAAAGTTACCACGCCTTGTTTTTCTAACACACTGGCTATCTCCACACTGCCCGCACCATAGCTAAATGCCTTTACCATGGCCACTATACCGGTTTCATCCTTCACAAACTTTTTATACAATTTAAGGTTATTGACCAAGTGATTTAAGTTGATCTCCAGAACCGTTCTGTGTGATTGAAGTTCCAGCTTTTGCACCAATCGCTCAAATTCAAAAACCCTTGCGCCTTTTATCAAAATGATCTCATTATTGAAGGCATCGTAAGCCATATTCTCCAATAAATCGTCCGTAGAGCTATAAGCATTAAAAAGAAAACCATGTGTTTTAAACCTATCGTGATTGGTTTTGAAAACACCTCCTACACCCACCAACTTCTTAATACCGTAAGTTTGTGCCAAGGTGATTATCTGCTTGATAAATTCTTCCTGCTCGATACCGGTTTGCATAAATTCTGACAGCACCAATGTTCTGTCTTTAATGGATGGTTGTTCGTCCAAAAATTGCAAAGCGATCTTTAATGATTCCAGATCGGCACTATAAGTATCGTCAATAATGGTACAGCTGTTGGCACCATATTTTAACTCCATCCGCATAGGCACATTCTTCAATTCGATCACACGTCTTTGAATGGATGGAATGTCGTAATCCAAGATCAATAAGGTGGTAATACAATGACAAACATTTTCAATGGAAGCTTTGTCCGTAAAAGGCACATGGAAATCATGTTTTTCTTCATTAAAATTAAACGTGATGATGGTATGGCTACCTTTCTTTTGAATTTTCACCGGAATATCCGCCTCCTCTGATCGACCCCAACGAACACAATTTTCGGCATTAGCTAATGTTTCATGCACCAATGGTTGATCCATTGAGTAGATGATGGTAGCGGCATTTTTCGCCAGCTTAAGTTTTTCATTCAGCTTTTCCTGACGATCAGCAAACCCGGCATCATGTGCCGGACCAATATTGGTAAGTATAACGATGGCAGGATCTATGATTGGTGCGATCTTCTCCATTTCATCCTTTTGCGAAATTCCGGCTTCAAAAATACCTAACTCATGTTCCGCTTCAATATTTAACACCGACAAAGGCACTCCGATCTGGGAGTTGTAACTCTTAGGACTTTTAACCACTTTAATATCGGGGCCAATCAATTGATACAACCATTCTTTGACTATTGTTTTGCCATTACTTCCGGTAATACCAATGGTTGGAATGTTATATATGTTTCTGTGGTGGATGGCCAAATGTTGCAAAGCATCCAAAGTATTTTCGACCAGTAGAAAAGTGGCTTCTTCGAAATCTTCGTTGATAAATTGCTCATTATCGATTACAAAAATGTTGATGCCTGCCAAATAAACATCATTGATATATTTATGCCCATCATTCTTTTCTCCCTTCAATGCCCAAAAAACATTGTTTTCTCCTTCCTTTACCTTCCTGCTATCAATTTTAATATCTTGAACGATAGCTGTCAAGTTGGCTTCATTCCCGATCAGATCAGCATTAAGAATTGCCTTTAATTGCGCTACAGAATACTTCAAATTATTAGATTAAAAATTAACGATG
>JAGQYH010000201.1 GCA_020436175.1 Bacteroidota bacterium | reverse complement strand
AAAGTACAAGCCGTTGTTTGATTATCAAGCGGCTATAAAAGCCGATGAAGTGGAATTTGACTTAGGCTTTATAAATGAAGAAGTTCGGGAAAAAGACGGACATAATGTATTTCTAAGCTTTTCCATCAATTGGAGAAATTGGTCACTGGGAGCCGCTGCCGCCATCTTAGTTCTTTTAGGATCTGTTTATTACCAATGGAATAGTATTGAAACCCCTCAAATGGCCGATGAAAATAAAGTAGAAAATGCCTATGAAGAAACTGTTGCCGCACTGGCTTTCCTTTCAGAGGCACTGAATAAAGGTAATTCTTCGATATATGAATTAGGCACATTCGATAAATCTAAAAAACAAATTATCAATGAAAATCTTAAATAAATACCTCCTCCTCGCTATGGTAATGGTGGGCAGTACCTTACAATTGAATGCACAAAGTGAGCAGCTGTTAAGTCTGCTGAATAAAATAGAAGATGGCGATGGCGTTACTTCTGTTTTGGTAACCAAAAAAATGTTTGAATTATTCAGTAAAACAGCCAATGTAGAAGTCGAAGGCGAATCATTAAATGATGTAATTGGCGGTTTGCAAGAATTAAAGGTCTTTGAGATCGACAAGAATAAGGCATCCAAAATTCCTTCTTTAAATTTCAACGCTATGTCCGATATCCTAAAAAAGGGAGGCTATGAAGTGTTGCTAAAAATTAAAGATGATGGTGAAAATGTGGAGATTTATATTTTGGAAGACAATGGCATGGTAAAACATTTATTCCTCATCGCACAAGATGAAAGTGATCTGCAATTGATCAGTTTGTTAGGCAATATTGATCTCGAAAAGATATCCAAATTATCAGGCACTTTGAATGTAGAAGAATTAAAACATTTAGATAAAAAGAAAAAATAAACCAAATCATTTAATAACAATTTTAAACCAAGAATCATGAATAAATTAATGACCGTAGTACTAGCCCTAATGATCTCCGTTTCCTCTTTTGCCGGTGACGGATTCGATAACCTATATTCCAAATATTCCGGAGATAAGGAAGTGACTAGTTTGAATTTAACCTCATCCATGTTAAAGATCGCATCTAAATTTCTGGATAAGAATGATGCGGAAGCCAAAGTGCTTTTAGAGAGTATTGAATCCGTAAAACTGTTGATTTCAGAAAAAAGCAATCCAAAATTGTCAAATGATGCGAATGCAATGATGAAATCAGGAGGATACGAGGATCTGATTAAAGTGAATGACGGAGATGATCATGTTAGAATAATGGTCAAAGAAACAGGCGATATTATCAAAGATATTATTGTACTTGCCAATGATAACAGCGATTTTGTTTTGATCAATATTAAAGGAAACATTGACCCGGAACAAGTGGGTAAAGTATTAAATACATTGGATATTGACGTTGATGTTGATATTGATGGATGGGAAGGCCTGAATGCAAAATAGCCATAACTGACTTAGTAATTGTGAGCCCGTTGGAAATTATTCAGCGGGCTTTTTTATGATATAGTTGTATTATTAATCATCAAGTACAATAGCTTACACAGAATATTTGAGTAATTTAAACTTGAAATTGAGTGTAATGAAAAAACTTATTTACTGCGCATTGATCGCAGCTTTATTTTTATCAGCCTGTAGTGAAGATCCAACCATTGATGATCCCATCATTATTGATGACCCGATTGATACTACAGAGAATCCTGTAGATACGACAGAAGTGCCGATTGTATTGGATCCATATGCCGATTGGATGAAGGGCTTATTGCTGGATTATCCCGAAAAGGATATTGCCATAAGGGATATCTCTTATCCCAGTGCCCATGATGCCGGCACCTATTTATTCAAATTTTGTACCGGCGGAGCCAATGCTTGTAATACCAGAACTCAGGATTTAAATATGACGGAGATGTTGGAAGCCGGTGTTCGAGGATTTGATATCAGACCGGTGTACGCCAACGACAAGTATTTTACGCAGCATGTTACAGAATGCGACGGCTTGGGTTGCAGAGGGGATTGGATCAGTAGTATTTTGGAACAAACCAGGGCTTTTCTAGATCATCACTCCGAATTGATGCTGTTTTCTTTTGGGCATTTTTGTAGCACCAGCGCAGAAGATCAGGGTCTGTTAGATTTGGTCTATACCATTTTAGGTGATCGTCTATATCGTGATAGTAGTGAGCAAACTACACCGTTCATGGACAGACCCTTGGAAAACATTATTCCACCAAGTGATTCTACGGGTAAGGCAATCATTCAATTTGACGGTGTTTCGAATACAGCTGCCAATCGGGAAAAGGGTATTTTTTCGAATTCTTATTTGCCGGTTTATGGCAGCTATGCGAACTCTCATAACTTTAATGAGATGAAAGCAGATCAGTTGCAAAAATTCAATAACTATAACCCCAATGGCAATCAAATATTCGGATTGTCCTGGACGATGACATTGGATGCGGAGTTATCTATTGCATGTGCCTTTACCATTTTTGATCCACAAGGAATTGAAGATTTCGCAAACATCGCCAATAACAACTTGGCAAGTTCCATGGAGGAATGGAGAAATGATGGCACCATTGTAAAAGGAAAAATTCCGAATATCATCGCTTTAGATTTTGCAGATAAGTTTGTCACGGATGAATGCTTGAAAATGACACTTTTCAATATCGAATGATTTTTTCTTAAGTTGAAAGCTGACAAATTTCATACTTTCGTGAGCCATGAAAATTATTTTTCTTCATCATGCAGGAGGGGATCAATATGCCTTTAAAAAGTTTAAAAACTTAATAGACCAAAATGGTTGGGAAGCCGTTTATTTTGATTTGCCGGGACATGGAGATCGATTTACGGAACCTTTGATTGATGATATTCATTCCATAGTAGAGGAAACCTACAATAGTCTGAGCCATCATTTTATTGATGACTATGCATTTTTTGGCACCAGTATGGGAACGCTGATCGCATATTTGTTAGCGCATAAGCTAAGCGATAATCAAAAAGTCCTACCAAAACATTTGTTTTTGGCGTCAAGAAGATGCCCCGATTCTCATCTTCGATTTCCAAGAGTTGCCCATTTACCGGAAGAGGATTTTTGGGAAAAAGTAAGAATTTACGGAGGATGTCCACCGGCATTGATCAAGCATAAGGAACTTCGGGAGGTTTACGAACCATTATTGCGTGCCGATTTTAGGGCTTTGGAGGACTACCAACCAATGAAAAGGAATTTATTGGATATTCCGACAACCATTCTTTTGGGCAAACAAGATCTCATCACTTTTGATGAAATGAGGACATGGCAGAATCACTTTAAGCCGGAAATTGATATTTTGGAATTTGAAGGAGGTCATTTCTTTTGTTACCTGCATGCAGAAGAAGTAATAAAGGTTATGAAGAATAAACTAATAGGGTCTGAGCCATAATGAAAAGGCTAAAATGAAGTGTTTAAGTTAGAATGTAGTACAAAGTGAAAGTTTACCATTTAAATATCAATGTCTTAAAAGTTAAACCGATCCATGAATGGCTAAGCGAATTTCCGGAGCTCATTCAAGATGATATTCTACAATACAAAAAGGAGAAGGATCAGTGGCGAGTGTTGGGAGGGAAGTGGCTTTTACAAAATATGCTGAACGCAAATAGATACACTTTCACCTTAGAACAATTAAAATCAACTTCAAAAGGTAAGCTTTATTTCGACAGAGCGAAATTCGATTTCAATATCAGCCATTCCGGAGAAATAGTAGTTTTGGCGGTAGTACAAGATGGGATGTGCGGCATTGATATTGAGCTTCACCGGGCAATCAATTACAGCATTTTTGAAAGGAATTTTACCCCGATAGAATGGAAAACCATCGTAAACGCAAAGCATCCTTCGCAACAGTTTTTTGATTATTGGGCCATCAAAGAAAGCGTGATTAAGGCAGATGGAAGAGGTTTTGAGGTGTTGGGTAAAACAGAAATCCTATCCGTCAAGCAAGCCGTTTGCCATGGCAGAATGTATCATATTAGTCCTGTTTATATTGAAAAGGGATATTCAAGCTGTGTTGCTTCTGATAAAAAGATCAAACAAATTGAGATCATTGACCTTTCAAAAGCACTTTGATCATTGTTCGGCGATCTTGCTAAAGGCATTCGCAACTTCTTCGGTGTAAATGGCGGCTCCTTTAGGATTCATATGATAGAAGTTAAAAGTATTTTCATAATCATAGAAAGCAGGATATTCATTCGGGTTGCCGAAATTCATTCTGTTTTTTTCCGGTAATGCCTCATAAACAGGCAGCAGAACAGAATAAGGCAATCTGGATCTTGGCGGAATCAAAGCGATCAATTGAATACCTTTTTTGTTTGCCTTTTCAATCAAATCCATATAGCAATCTACCATAGCCTGATTCAAATGCGCACCATTTTGCTCATAGGCTAAATAATCTTTGTAATACATATCCATGATGGTATCCATATCATCATGATTTTTCTTAAAAAAGTTGTTCGACCAATACAACAACTGATCGGCATAAGAAAGCTGTGCTGAATCTACGCCTTCCGGGAAATAATAAGGCCTAAAGCCATCTTGGTGAACACCCAAATGCAAT
>JAGQYH010000200.1 GCA_020436175.1 Bacteroidota bacterium | reverse complement strand
AAGTTTTGAAAATATTTAAATCCGGATGTTTTGTAAAATGCCATTTTAGTTTAGTTTAAGAGATTTAATAATTAAGATAAAATGATAAGAAAGTTTCGTTGTAGATATATTTTTTAATTAAAGTCATTCATAGATCGACCTAGGAAAGGCAACACACATCTAAATCCAATGTAAGACTTAGCTGAATCTTGATATTCCCAATGACGCGTTCCGGTTTGTAGAAAGTATCCTATATCCTTCCAAGAACCACCTCTGATAACTTTTTGCTTTTTAGTTACAGGATCATCCTCCTTCGCATCATACTTGTAATCAGGATTCAAATCGTGTATAAAACCATATGCACTTGGATCGTATGCCGTAATTGTCCATTCTGCAACATTACCTGCCATATTGTACAATCCGTAATCGTTAGGCCAATAGGCATTAGCTCTTACTGTATATTGTCCTCCATCTTCAGGGTAGTTTCCTCTTCCCGGTTTGAAGTTAGCCAATAAACAACCTTTTCCATTTCTCAAATAAGGACCTCCCCAAGGGTATGGACTCATTTGTCTGCCACCTCTGGCAGCATATTCCCATTCGTGTTCAGTCGGCAATCTAAACTCTTCCATTAGCGCCTCTCCTTTACTTTGTCTGTAGTTATTCCAGTAAAGTGTTCTCCAATAACAGAATGCGTTAGCTTGTTCCCAAGTAACCCCTACCACAGGATATTCATCATAAGCTGGATGAGAGAAATAAGCTCTAGTCATAGGCTCATTGTATGAATAGGTAAAATCTCTTACCCAAACCAAAGTATCTGGATAAATATTTACTTTCTTCTTTTCTATAAATTCTGCTCTGGATACATCTTTGTTCTTAGCGTGTGCAGCATCTTTCCATCTGTACCATACATACTCATACTCCATTTCTTCCTTACTCCAGTCAAATTCCTTCTTTCCGAATACACTTTCTTCTTCTGAATAGAACATAGACTCTACTTGCTGGGCATCTTCACTACCTTTCGACCAATCGATCGGGTAATCCCAATTCACTCTTTCCTCACCGGTTTCTTCATCTACCATAATGGCATCTCCACCAATCATTCTTCTAGCTACTGAATCTCGGATATATTCAATGAATTGTCGGTACTCGTTATTGGTGATTTCAGTATCATCCATAAAGAATCCTACAATAGATAATGCTTTCGACGGACCAATCAATGCATAATTTACATCTTGATCGGAATTACCGGTATGGAAAGTTCCCGAAGGAATATATACCATACCATAAGGCACAACATTACTGTTGAAATCGGGGCGGTTTTGAGAACCAACCAATTGACCATTATCTCCACTGGAGCAACCAGCCAATAAAGCAAGCAATACTAAGGTGAAAGCAGATAGTTTTATCTTATTCATACAACCAATTTTATTTGTCGTTTTTTTTCAAAAAAAGAACAAAGCTAATAATAAAAACAGAGTTTTAAAAACTGTTAAATTATCATCTTAAAAGTTAAAAAATCAACCCGAAAATTATTACAAATATCTCGGATTGTAAATTATTTTACCACGTTTGAATAGTTTTTGCTCCGGAATTGACACGTTAATACTTATTTCATGCGAACCATTATGAACGTCGTTAAGCGTGTTTAATCCCAAGTCATAGGAGTAAAATACTGATAAACTGCCTATGGGTTTAAATCCTACTGTTCCATAAAACGCGTCTATTGATAATTTATTATATCCTCTGACAAAAACTCCCGTAAAAATAAAATTATTATAGCTAAACAAAGCCCCTATATCGGTTTGATAATTCTTAAAATCCGTTCTAACCTGTACCGATGGCTCTAATGAAAACTTTTCGTTAAAGAAAACTTCATATGCGCCAAATATATTCAGGTAGCTCCCATACTTGGTTTCAAGTGTGTTATTTGCCCCTTCAAATGACACTTTGCTTAGCACATTATTGTATGATATTCCGGCACTCAATTGCTTGCTTTTAATATATGTTCCGAATGCAAGATCCGGTTGGGTTGAGCTTGTTTTAACATTGGGTAAAAAATCATCTTCTCCTTGTGGCGTAACTAATTTAGAGCCATCGATACTACTGTTAACAATGCCCCCGCCTAATCCGAATCCGATCTTATACTCCTTATTAATATCCAAAAAATAAGCAAAGCTTGCTCTTATGGTGGTATGTCTCTCGGCACCTACCAAATCATTGGTAACCGTGATGCCGGCTCCACTGTTGATCATAGGTAAAGACATATCTGCCGCAAAATTTTGAGTATTGGGCGAACCCGTAATGCCAACCCATTGACCACGATAATTTAAAAATATATTAACACCTCCTTCGCTTCCAGCAGCGGCAGGATTAACGGATAGCTGGTTCAAATAATAATGGCTGCTTAAACTTTGGATCTGCCCGTAACTCTTTGCCAATGTAATACCGGCGAACAAAAAGCATAATAGAATAATTCTTAGGGCATTTCGCATATCAACTTTATATATTGATTTAACGGTAGAAAATTAAGTAAATTTTTGCTGTGAATGAGAAAAATGAAATAAAAAGAATATTTCTTCATCTATTCTGAAACACAAAAGGCAATGATCAACAATTGCCAAAACAATAAATTGATGACTACTTTAAAGCGTACTACAAAGCAATGACTTACAAGTTGGATTTCTTCATATAATCAATGATCGCCCCCGTCATTGAAGGTGATTCAGCCGTTGGAGCCGTAACATCCAATCGCAAATTATTGGCTTTCAACGCTTCTGCTGTTTTATTTCCCCAAGCAGCTATTCTCGTTTCTCCTTGTGTAAAATCGGGGAAATTCTTATACAATGATTCCACTCCTGAAGGACTAAAAAATACGATCATATCATATTTAATATCACTCAAGTCGGATAAATCACTTACTACTGTTTTATAAAGAACCGCTTCGGTGAACTCAACATTGTTTTCAGCCAAAAGATTACCAAGTTTGTCATCTGCCACATCTGAGCACGGCAATAAAAAATTCTCCTTTTCCTTGTGTTTATTGATCAATTGTATCAACTTAGGATATTGTCCATCCCCAAAGAAGATTTTTCTTTTTCTATATTGAGTGTACTTCTGAAGATATAAAGCAATGGCCTCACTTTTACAGAAATACTTGGTTTCCTGAGAAACTCTTAATCTAAGTTCATCATGCATTCTAAAGTAATGCTCAATGGCATTTCTACTGGTTAGTATTACAGATGAAAATTGATCTAAATAAATTCTTGATTTTCTAAATTCTCTAGCTTCTACTCCTTCTACATGAATAAATGATCTGAAATCTACTTTTATCTTGAATTCATCTCTAATAGTATAAAAAGCAGATTTTCCATTTTCCGGTGCAGGTTGAGAAACTAAAATTGATTTCACTGCCTTCAAAGGTTTCGCCGTAGTACCACCTCCACTCATATCAATTTCTTTTTTTTAAGTTTGATCCCATTTATTTTTGTAAAACAGAACCTTAAAAAATATATTTAAAATTGTACAATACCTTGTATAAAATCAAATAAGGTACAATTTCGAAAGCGCAAAGATAGATAAAAAAATGCATATTTAGATTCATTCTTATTTTTCTCAACACACTAATCGCTCGCCACACATAAGCGGAAAACCCAACAATAGCAAGCCCTAACACGGCATAGACCGCCAATAATCTAAATTGCGGATTCAAATAAACTACAATACCTAGTAAGGGGACTGCTAACCACGTCAGATTAGACACAAACACAATATTGATCAAACTAATGGCCTTAAACTCTTTCCAATGTTCAGTTAGCAAGGAAAGCATAAATGAAACCAATGATTTTAGACTAAAAAACAAAAATAGTCCCACATAGAGTATCGCAAAACTCTTGAATTGCAGCAACCATTGGCCACTTATTAAATAAACCGATAAAATGGTGATCAACGTGAACAGATAGATCTTGAATAAAAACTCAACCACAAACAAAAAGACATTAATAACCTGTCTGCCTCTTATAAACTGAAAGAATAAATTTTGATTGACCAAAGCATTCCAGGAACTTCTTATGTATTCTCCATAAAAGAAGTATTTCATCAACAGTACTAAAATCAAGACAATATTGACAATGAAAAACCAGCCATTCACCATAGTTTGAGGTTTTTCGATCATTTTAAGTGGCACACTATTGCCCAAAGATTCATTCAACGACCTGAAAGACGGCTCACTCATGGTTGTTAAAACACTATCGGTGGTATCTACTGTTTGCCCTTGAGCGTTGGTCAAAAAAACTATCTGCACCATCAAGATGAATGCTAAAATCAATAATTGATATCTGGATGCCTTCAACGCTGTATTTGCTTTTCTCTAAAAAATATTGACATATCCGAAATGTATTTTGGATGATTTAAAATCTACAGGGCTATTATTTTGTCTTCCTAAAGCATAGGATAAGCCAAATATACCTGCTTTCGTTTCAAAATTTAAGCCTGCACCAAAACCAAAAGGAAAGTCATTGGTAAAACTGTCGGCCAATCTTCTCTCCACATATGCCCAATCGAAAAATAATGATAAAAATGCATTCTTGTCCAACAGATATCGATACTCGGTTGTCATAATAT
>JAGQYH010000001.1 GCA_020436175.1 Bacteroidota bacterium | reverse complement strand
AAGGTGCTTATTAAACATGGTTTCGAAATCATTCATGCTGAAAACTATTCTTTGAAAGAACAAATAGAAATCATGAATAACACTTCTGTTTTAATGAGTGTTCATGGAGCAGGATTAACCAATATGTTATTTATGCCTTCAGGCGGTAAAATAATTGAACTAAGATTGGCCGGAGATAATCATAACAATTGCTACTTTTCTTTAGCTTCAGACCTCGAACTTGATTATTATTATTTACAATGCCAACCAAATAATATCACTGAAGATCAACATACAGCTGATTTAAAGCTTGACCCAAAACAACTAGATCATTTTCTCATCTTTCTTGAGAACCAGTAAAATAGATTTGGAATTAAAATAAATGAATAGCTATCAAACAAAAGAAGTAACTGAAATAGATGATTTTTCATTTGATATTAGTGTCATTGTTCCCGTTTATAATGCTGTAAAATATGTCAAACAATCTATTGAGTCCGTTTTAGCTCAACCTGAGGTGAAAGAAGTAATCGTGGTGGATGATGGTTCTTCCGATGGTTCTTATGAGCTATGTCTATCAATTGCAAGTGAGGTTGAAAAAGTAATTCTTTTGACACATGAAAACAGAATTAACAAAGGAGTTGCCGCCACAAGAAATTTAGGAATCCTGAAAGCCTCTTGTTTTTACATTTCTTTTTTAGATTCTGATGATTATTATCTACCACATCGATTTAAAAAAACAAAGCAAGTCTTTTATGAGCATCCAGATTGTGATGGAGTTTATGAATTGATTCAAGGTCAGGCAGATGGAATAATAGATGAGGAAAGAGCAGCGCATTACAATAACCATAAGATGACCTACTTAGACGATACTGCACCGGAAGATTTATTTTTCAATTTATATCCAATGGGAAAAGGAAGAGGGTTTTTTAGTCCTGATGGGGTTACATTTAAGAAAAGTATTTTTAAAAAAACTGGCTTGTTTGATGTTGACATGAAAACGTGTGAAGACTTACTAATGTGGTGTAAAATGGCTGCAGTTGGACGGCTATATCCCGGTGAAAGAGAACAACCTGTTACCATATTTAGACGATACGACGGAAGTCTAACATCAAATAAAAGCAGTGTAAATAAAAGCTTTGTGATGTTTTCAGATAAGATGTTAAAATTTGTTCCCAAATACCTTAAAACAAACCAATTTCCCCTTTTTATCGATCGATACTACTTTATGCAGTTACATTATAGAGGTTTATATTATCCAAAGGAACTGTCGGATTATTTAAAAAGTTGGCAGATATTTTTGAGTGCTACTTTCAAAATCATTAAATATCTCGACAAAATGTACCTATTTAAAAAAGATTTTTATCGCCAATTATTAGGCATAATAAAAATAAAAAAGCAATAATATTCTAATTTTTATTCCTTAAAAGTTCATTTAATTTTTTGAGTTCACTTGCACCGATAATATTATTTGTTTACAATAGACCAAATCATTCTTTGGCAACACTAGAAGCTTTATCTAAAAATGAATTGGCAGATCAAAGTGAGCTTTATATATATTGTGATGGACCTATAGATTCTCAAAATAAAGAAAACCTAAAAAAAATTGAAGAAGTAAGGAAAATTGTTAAAAGCAAAAATTGGTGTAAAAAAGTTGAGGTAATAGAAAGAGCTAAAAACTGGGGTTTAGCAAACAATATTATAGATGGAGTAACAAAAACTTTAGATAAGTTTGGAAAGATTATAGTTTTGGAAGATGATCTCATAACTTCTCAGAAATTCTTGAGCTTTATGAATTTTTATTTAGATAAAGGTTCTTCAATTGAATTTCTTTATGGAATTTCCGGATCAACTTTTTATGAGAATAATGAATCAACTGATTGTTATTATTTACCGATAAACTCATCTTGGGGATGGGCCACTTGGAAGCACAAATGGGACATGATAGACTTTGATGCAACTCGGCTTAAATTAAGGATTGAAAATGAGAAGAAAGTTAAATCAATAGACTTTGGAAACTATCCTTATTATGCTATGTTAACAGATCAAGTAGAAGAAAGAATAGATTCATGGGCGATCAGATTTTATGCATTCATGTATTTAAATGGCGGACACTTCTTGTTTCCTGTGAATTCATTGGTCAAAAACATCGGCTTTGATACTTCAGGAACACACGGAGAATCTAGCAGTGTATTTAATTTAGAAAGAATCAAGACCGATAATTTTAATTTTCAACCACCTCCTAAATCAATTGACCAAAAGATGGTGGAAAAAGTCAGGCGCTCATTTGAAAAGAAAATGAAAAGTAAACAGCCACACATCTTACAAAGAATTACATCTTACATTAAAAGAAAATTACAAAAAAAGTGATAAACATCATTTTTAATAAAATAAAAAATGTACTTACTCGCAAAAAACGAATAACTAAGCTGGGGCAATATTATACTATCGGGGACGAATCCATCTACAACCCTGAATACTCTTTGGAGGTAAGAATCCCCGCTGATAGAAAGTTCTTAACTATTGGAAACAACTCTGTTGTAATGGGTAAATATATATTTGAAACTAATAGAGGAAGTATAAAAATAGGGGATCGATCATATATTGGAGGCGGAATGTTCATTTGTACAGAATCAATAACTATAGGAAATGATGTCATGTTTTCATGGGGATGCACTGTTGTTGACAATAATGCTCATTCCCTTAAATCTGCTGATAGAATAAATGATGTTCGAGATTGGGCTAGAGGATATAAAGAGGGTTCAATCGCTAAATATAAAAATTGGGATAAGGTTAAAAATCTCCTGTTATAATAAAAGATAAAGCTTGGATTGGCTTTAATGTAATTATATTAAAAGGAGTTACTATTGGAGAGGGGGCTGTTGTAGGAGCAGGAAGCGTAGTCACTAAAGATGTGCCAGATTACACAATTGTTGTCGGTAACCCCGCAAAATTAATTAAGAAGTTATGTTAAAAAGAATATTTACAAAAATCTTAAGACGCAAGAGCATTTTAAGCATATATACTAAAAAAGGTTATGCAAAAATTGGTAAAAACTCGATAACAAAAGATACAAATCTAATAGTTAGAAAAGAGAAAACTTCAGCATTTTTCGCAGTTGGCGATAATTCTATAGTTCAAGGAAATTTCATCTTTGAAAATGAGAATGGTACCATAGCAATAGGAAACAGATCATTTATTGGTGGTGGAAACTTTATTTCGATTAATAATATAACAATTGGAAATGATGTAATGTTTTCATGGGGTTGTACAGTAATGGATAATGATGCTCATTCGCTTTCGTGGGAACACCGGAAAGCCGATGTTAAAGATTGGAAAAGAGGAATAGATGAAAACAAAATTGGTTATTATAAGAATTGGGTCAATGTTTGTAGCAAACCCATAGTAATTAAGGATAAAGCTTGGATTGGTTTTAACGTTATTATTTTAAAAGGAGTTACTATTGGAGAAGGCGCTATCGTAGCTGCCGGAAGTGTAATTACTAAAGATGTTCCTGATTTTACAATTGTAGCCGGAAATCCAGCGAGAGTGATAAAAGAAACGATATGAACTGGGAGGAAACAATAATTGAAATCCGAAAAAAAGAAGATTTTAAGGATTTGGTATATAAATCGTACTTAGGTGCTGATTTAAGGGAAAATGTAGAACGTTTCGTTAAAAGTGAAGAATTTATTGAAACACTTAATTTGATAAAAAAAAACAACCCTAATGGAATAAAACTTTTAGATATTGGAAGTGGCAACGGAATAAGTGCTATAGGTTTTGCATTAAACGGATTTGATGTTACAGTAGTTGAACCCGATCCCAGCGAAACAATAGGTGCTGGTGCCATCAGAAAATTAAAAGATGTATTTAACTTAAATAATATTGAAATTCACGAAGGATTTGCAGAAGAAATGGATTTTGAATCAGAGTCTTTTGATATTGTATATGCTCGACAAGCCATGCATCATGCCAATAATCTAGATCAATTTGTAGGAGAATCAAGCAGACTGCTAAAAAAAGGTGGTATTTTTCTCACCACAAGAGATCACGTTGTATTTGATGCCGCAGATAAAGAGATGTTTTTAAATGAACATCCACTACACAAATTTTATGGAGGAGAAAATGCTTTCTCACCTACAGAATATAAATCAGCAATAACTTCTGCTGGTTTAACCATTGTAGAGGAGTTGAGATATTTCGACAGTCCAATCAATTATTATCCTGAGTTAACTACTTATCAAAGAAAAAATTTAGATCAATACCTTGACGCTTTAACGGAAAAAATATTAACCAACAAGTTTGGATCAATTGGGAAAATAGGACTTTTGAAAACGCTGTTAAGTAAAAGGGTAGGTACTGATAAAGACAGTTTCCTTGACGAGAAAAACAGAGTCGGCAGAATATATAGTTATTTATCTAAAAAGTAACTTATTACCTCTAATCGAAAAAAATGAAAATACTTATTATAGGCTCAAAAGGATTCATTGGCAGTCATTGTCTTACGTATTTTGGCAATAATAATCAATATGATGTTTGGGGAGCCGATGTAGTCACAGACTATACATCCACTAACTATTTTTTAATAGACCCCTCTACTAATGATTTTAATAAAATTTTCAGTAAAGAGGCATTTGATATTTGCATTAATTGCTCAGGAGCTGCTAGCGTTCCCGACTCTTTAAACAACCCTAAAAGAGATTTTTATCTAAATACATTAAATGTGTTTAACCTCCTAGATGCTATTAAAGAACACTCTCCTGAATGTAGATTTATTAACCTTTCAAGCGCTGCCGTTTACGGTTCACCAGAAGCACTTCCAATTAAAGAAAATCAAATAATAAACCCAATATCACCCTATGGTTTCCATAAGAAACTAGCAGAAGATATATGCCATGAGTATTATCGCTTTTTCAATATCAATTGCTGTTCTTTAAGAGTGTTCTCGGCATATGGACCTGGTCTGAAAAAACAATTATTTTGGGACATTTTTCAAAAAAGTAAGCAATCTAATACCATCACATTGTTTGGCACAGGTAAGGAATCAAGAGATTTTATCTTTATAAATGATATTGTCCACGCCATAGAAATACTTGTACATAATACAGATTGCTTTAAAGGAACAAATATAAATTTAGCATCTGGGAAAGAATTTACTATTAAAGAAGTGGTACAAATTTTATTGCATAAAATTAATTGGAAAGGAGAGTTGAAATTTAGTGGTCAGATAAGAAAAGGCGATCCATTAAATTGGCGAGCAGACATCTCTATTCTTGAAAACTTAGGATTTCAATCAAAATTTGATATTGAAGATGGTCTTTCAGAATATGCAAAATGGTTGATTTCGCTATGAGAAGAAAAATCGGCTTACTAGCTAATTTTACTGAAAAATGGATTGGGGGACTTTATTATATCCAAAATCTACTGTGTGCCCTAAATAGCTTACCAGATGAAGAAAAACCTGAAATCATTCTTTTTTATCACGAAGCCACTCCTACCCAACTTTTTGACGAAGTCAATTATCCCTATTACAAAAAAAAATGTCTCCAAAGTCTACCAAAATGGGAAAGAGCACTGTATAAAATTGCTAGATTAATAAACGGTAAGAATTACCAACTAAAAAAAATATTCAACAAAGAGGGTATTGAGTCATTATTTCCGATTGCACAATACAACCCTGAATTGGTTTTAAATGCCCGTCCTAAATATTGGATATTTGACTTCCAACATAAATTTTTACCCCAATATTTTTCTGAAAAAGAAATTCAAAAAAGGGATATAGAATTTGAGCAGATTGCCTTAAATTGCGAGGAGTTGGTCGTCTCTAGTTACGATGCTAAATCACATTTTGAGCAATTTTATCCAGAATCCAATGCACAAGTAAAAGTACTACGGTTTATTTCAATTATTGATTTTAATACATTAGCAAAAACATCAATTAAAAAATTGAGGTTAAAGTATAATTTAGGAAACAAACCCTATTTTTTAACATCAAATCAGTTTTGGAAGCATAAAAATCATATTGTTATTTTAGAATCCTTGTTAAGCCTAAAAAGCTTAGACTTCTTAATGGTTTTTACAGGACTTGAAGAAGACCCAAGAAATCCGAATTATGTTACCTCCTTAAATCAGTTTATCACTGATAATGATCTCAGAGATAAAGTAATGAGCCTCGGCTTTATTTCACGAATAGATCAATTGTGCTTGTTACACAATGCCGTTGCTGCTATTCAACCTAGTAAATTTGAAGGTTGGAACACTTTTATTGAAGATTCAAAAAGTTTAAATAAAAAAGTAATCGCCTCTAAATTAAGTGTCCATATAGAACAACTGGGAGATAAAGGGAGTTATTTCGAAACTGATAATTCTGATGAATTGAGCGATTTGATAAAACTTGAACTAGAAAACTCATCCGCCGATAATATAACCGACATTACAACTTTAAAAAACCACGCTTTAAAAAAGAGTCAAAAATTTGGGAGAAACATTCTTGAAATTCTCTAAATATAGTCTAATCACCAGACTATTCAATATAGAAACAAAATCTCAAGATATTTCAAATAAAAAATTTATTTGTAAATAATCATGACCATTGGATTGCTAAATAACATTCCTAATATATCTGATAATGAATTAGGCTGGCCCTTTACAATTGAAACCGATCCTTCAGTTTACGATTTTAAAATAGATTGGCCGAAATTTTCCATTATCATTCCAAGCTATAATCATGGAGAATTTATTGAAGAAACCCTACGATCCATCCTACTACAAAACTATCCAAACCTTGAATTAATTGTTATTGATGGTGGAAGCACTGACAACACCTTGGAAATAATAAAAAAGTACGAAAATTGGATCACATATTGGGTAAGCGAAAAAGATAAAGGACAAAGTCACGCGATAAATAAAGGAATTAAAAAATGTACAGGAGAACTAGTAAATTGGGTGAACAGTGATGATTATTTAGCACCATTTGCACTATTTGAAATCGCTTCATTCTTTGCTCAACACCCTAATATCGATTTAGTTTATGGCAACTGTAATATTATTTATCCGGAAATCAAAACAGATTTATATGAAGCCGTTGAATTTGATCCAATTGATTTCATTTCCAGAATATCTATCCATCAACCCAGTACTTTTTGGCGAACTAAACTATTCGATGAAGTTGGTGTGATAGATGAAAGCCTGCACTATTGCATGGATTATGATTTTTGGGCAAGAATTGTTTTCAATCATGAAACAGCAAAACTGAACAAAACTCTCGCCAACTTCAGAAGATATCCTGCATCTAAATCTTCTAATTTTGATGATCAAACCAAAGTGTATGGCGATTATAGAACTGTGGTGTCTAGAGTTTTGGCAACAATAGCCAAAGAGTATGTAACACAGTTGAAAAAGTTGAATATTTATCATAACCACGCTAATATTAAGTACAATATTGATACAAATACGCTTGATATTGATACAAAAAAAAGAATGGTGAATAAATATATCATGACCTGTGCCGCTCAAGAATACAACTTGGAAAACAAAAAAAGAGCCAATCAACTTCTAAAATATTGTTTAAACAAGAACCATTTTAAAGAAGCCCTAATATATCTAGTAAAAAACAATATGGGCTATCGCAAGCTTTTTCATCCTTATAGAAAATCAGCATATAACTAATGCCCTTTTTCTCCATTATTACCCCTGTATATAATAGGGCAAAGTTACTGCCCGAAACCATTAATACTGTTCTAAATCAAGAGTTTACAGATTTTGAATACATCTTGGTAGATGATAAAAGCACAGACAGCTCCTTACAAGTCTTAAAAGAATATGCCGCTAAAGATCCTCGAATAAAAATAGTAAGTCTCGAAGAAAATCAAGGGAGATGCATTGCAAGAAACAAAGGAGCGGAAGCCGCTTCCGCCAATTGGATTTGCTACTTAGATTCCGATGATTTTTATTTTTCCAATCACCTTTCTACTTTAAAGAAAATGATTGAAGAAAATCCCGACTTCAAAGCTTTTGCTACAGAACAAACTTGGGATAAACAACCTAAAAAGTACAATAAAAAGAGGTTCTATAAAGATAAAGTGGTGTTTCAATTTGAAGACTTTATTGATGCCAACCCCATTTCTCCCAACCAACTTTGCTACCACAAAAGTGTTGGGGTTCATTGGGTAAACGAGCGGCTTCCCATTTCAGAAGATTGGTTGTTTCATAGGCAGTTGGCATTAAAAACCCCTATTTTAAAATACAATATTCTTACTACTGATGTTAGAATCCACGACCAAAGAAGTTTAGATACTGCCTCCACAGATACATTTGTGCAATGGAACATGCATGCCACTAAACGCTTTATAGAACTGGAACCTAACCTTCCGGTCAAGTATAAAAACACAATTGAAAGTTTCATTAATCTTTTAGTGGCGAACATATATTTAAGTCAGAAGCGTAAAAAGGATGCAATGAAGTACTTTGTGGAAAGTCTTTCCTACCTACAATCATATAAAAACCCTCTCCTTTACAAAGCAATTATCAAATTCTTAAAGCCATAATATGTGCGGAATTGCAGGCTATATCGACCCAAACGCTAATAAAGCCATCATTAAAACAATGACCGATGCCTTAGCACACAGAGGGCCCGACTCTGATGGAAGCTATTTTGACGATAACTCTTTCTTAGCATTAGGGCATCGGCGGTTAAGTATTTTAGACCTTTCTACTAGTGCCAACCAACCATTTTACAGCGAAGATGGCAGATATATCATAGTGTTTAACGGAGAAGTATATAACTATAAAATTCTGGCCAATAAATTTGCTTTAGATACTAAAACCACTTCTGATACAGAAGTCATCTTGAAAGCTTATATCAAAAAAGGAGTTCAGGTTTTTAATGAGTTCAATGGTATGTTTGCCATAGCGATTTGGGACACTCAAGAAAAATATTTACTGCTCGCAAGAGACAGAATGGGCATTAAGCCACTTTACTATAGGCAGCAAAACGATTCTTTTTACTTTGCTTCAGAAGTAAAAGCATTAACAGCAGTATTGCCGACCGAAATTGATCGTGATCAAATAGCCAGTTATTTATATTTGGGTTATTCACCGGGAAAGTACTCTATGGTCAAAGATGTTTTTAAATTCCCTGCAGGTCATTATGGCTTTTATAAAGATGGCCAACTGAAAACAGAGGCATTCTGGAGCCTGACCTCAAAAGTGAATGAAACCTGCTCTGAATACAAGAATATTCAAAATGCTAAAAAAAGACTCAATGAATTACTTATTAATTCAGTCGAAAAGAGAATGATCAGTGATGTTCCGTTGGGTACTTTTTTAAGTGGTGGTATTGATTCCAGTACCGTTACTGCTATCGCTCAGTCCATCAAACAAGAAAGAGTCAAAACCTTTTCCATTGGCTTTAAAGAGTCTAAATTTAATGAAGCTGAGTATGCCAGACAAGTGGCACAACATCTGGGAACAGAACATTATGAATTTATGCTTACGGAAGATGATGCCATCGAACAGATTCACAACATCTTAAGCGTTTATGATGAACCCTTTGCCGATTCGAGCACCTTGCCTACCATGCTGGTATCTGAAATGGCAAGAAAAGAAGTTACGGTAGCATTGTCGGGAGATGGTGGAGACGAGTTATTTCTGGGTTACGGAATGTATAACTGGGCAAGAAGATTAAATAATCCATTCATTAAAACTTTTAGAAGCCCGATTGCATCGATGTTAAACAAAGGGAATAATCGCTTTAAAAGAGCAGCTTTAGTTGTTAATTATCAAAACCATTCAAGAATTAAAAGCCATATTTATTCGCAAGAACAATATTACTTTTCTGAACATGAGATAAAAGAATTGCTACAGCCCGGTATTTCTACCACAATAGAGATTGAAGAGAATTATCAACTTAATCGCGAATTTAATGTAGCTGAAATGCAAGCTTTCTTTGACCTAAACAATTATTTAAAAGATGATTTGCTTGTAAAAGTGGATAAAGCTTCCATGCTACATTCTTTGGAAGTTCGAGTGCCTATTTTAGATCACAATGTTGTTGAATTTGCATTAAATCTTGATCCTAAATTCAAAACAAAAGGAAAAGAAAATAAAATCTTGTTGAAAGAAGTTTTATATGATTATGTTCCAAAAAAATATTTTGCCCGACCAAAGTGGGGTTTTGGTGTGCCATTGATACAGTGGTTACAAACCAAACTAAGATATTTGATTGACGATTATTTGAATGACGACATCATACTTAACAGTAATCTAGTTGATCTTAATACCGTAAAACAATTGAAAAGTCGTTTCTTCGCAGGCGAAGATTACCTTTATAATAGAATATGGCTATTAATTCTATTGCATAAATGGTATAAAAGTTTAGCAATTAAAAATACATGAGTAAAATTCTAATAACCGGTGCAGCTGGATTTATAGGCTCGCATGTTGCGGAAGCACTGTTAAAAAATGGCCATCAAGTTATTGGTGTCGACAACTTCGATCCATTTTATGATAGAAAGGTAAAAGAAAATAACCTTACCATTGCTTTGGCTTCAAACCAATACCGTTTTATTGAATTGGATCTTTCTGATAAAACTTCATTCAATCTACTTGATGAAGATATAGATATTGTCATTCATTTAGCCGCAAAAGCAGGCGTTCGCCCTTCCATTAAAGACCCGGAAAGCTATTTGAAAAATAATGTGATGGCCACCCAAAATGTTTTAGAATGGATGCAACAACAAAACATTTCTAAATTATTGTTTGCCAGTAGCTCTTCGGTTTACGGCAACAATAAGAAAATTCCTTTTTCGGAATCAGATAATGTTGACTTTCCTATTTCACCTTATGCATATACCAAAAAAGCTTGTGAACTAATCATTTATACTTTTCATCACTTATACCAAATTGATGCATTGTGCCTTAGATTTTTTACAGTGTATGGACCTAGACAGCGACCTGACTTAGCCATTCATAAATTCACTAAACTAATTTCTAACAATCAACCCATTACGATGTTTGGTGATGGCAGCACATCTAGAGATTATACTTTTATTGAGGATACGGTTAGTGGAATTGTTAAAGCAGTGGAATATATTCAATTGCATAATAATGTTTTTGAAATAATAAATCTTGGCAATAACACCCCTGTCAAATTAAATGAGCTTATACGATTAATTGGGGAATCTATAGGCAAAACTCCTACTGTAATAAAAGCTGATATGCAACCCGGTGATGTAAATTGCACCTTTGCAGACATCGGTAAAGCACAAAAAACATTAAACTATCAACCATCTACATCAATGGCAATTGGTTTAGATAAATTTGTTAATTGGTATAAGAAAACCCTTGAATAAAAAAGTACTCTACATTTCCATTGATGGGATGACAGATCCTTTGGGACAATCACAGGTACTGCCTTATTTAGCAGGTTTGTCAAAACTTGGCTATCAAATAAGTTTACTGAGTTGCGACAAACCCCATCTGTATGCACAACACAAGGAAAAAATCGAAGCGATTTGCAAAGTCAACAGTATAAAATGGACATCCATACCTTACAAAAATAGTCCGCCAATTATCAGCGCTTTAGCTAACATCCAAAATTTAAGCAAAACCAGCCATCAATTGCATTTAAAAGAAAACTTTGATTTTGTGCATTGCAGAAGCTACCAACCAATGTTTGCCGGTATCTCACTTAAGAAAAAATATGGTACAAAACTATTGTTCGACATAAGAGGTTTTTGGCCGGATGAAAGAGTAGATGGAGGACTTTGGAATTTAAAAAAGCTACATTGGAAATTAGTCTATCGTTATTTTAAGAATAAAGAGAAATATTTTTTCAAACAAGCAGATCATGTCATCAGTTTGACCGAAAATGCCAAAAATGAAATATTGGATTGGAAATTAACCGACACTCCAATTCCCATTGATGTGATTCCTTGTTGTGCTGATCTGAAGTTGTTCAACTACGAAGACATCACGTCAGAAGCAAAAAAAGAATTACTGGAATCTCTTCAACTAAAAGAAACAGATTATATCATTACCTATTTAGGTTCGTTAGGCACATTTTATGGAATAGAAGATATGCTTCAACTGTTTAAGCGGCTTCAATTAAAAAAGGAAAATGCTAAATTTTTAATCATTACGGCTAGCGCTCCTGAGATAGTTTGGAAAGTAGCAGAAAAATTAAACATTCCAAAAGATAGCATTAGAGTTACCCGATCAGAAAGGAATAAAGTGCCATTGCATTTGAGCTTAAGTCAGTTTAGTTTGGTATTCTATAAAGATAATTTTAGCAGAAAGGCTTGTTCTCCGACTAAAATAGGTGAGTTGCTAGGTTTAGGCGTTCCATTTATATGTTCACCAAACATTGGTGACACTTCCATAATTGCTAAAGCAACCAATAGTGGAGTTACCATAACCGATTACTCTGAAGACGCCTACGATAAAGCAATAGATGAGATTATACCATTAACCCGACAAGATAAATCAACAATAAGAGAAGGTGCCTTCAAATATTTTAATTTAGATGATGGAATTAGTGAATACAGCCATGTTTACAATAAACTACTAAATTAATGACCAACTTCAATCAACATAATAATTGCTTGCTTTGCAACAGCAAAAATCTTAAGCCATTAAAGGGATACGAAGATAATTGGTTGCAAAAATGCAATGATTGTCAGTTTGTGTTTACAGCAAGAATTCCAACAATAAAAGAGTTGATTGACCATTATAGCACATATGGCAGAAATGATTATTTATCACCTATTACCGTCAAAAGATATCACGAAATTCTCGATTTCTTGGAACCCTTTAGGAAAACCAATAAGCTAATAGATGTTGGATGTGGCATTGGACATTTTTTACAGATAGCCAATGAAAGAGGGTGGGAAGTATATGGCACTGAGTTTACGGATGAAGCCATTGAAATTTGCAATAAAAAGGGAATTAACATGCAAAAAGGCGCTTTGGATGCATCTAAATATTCCCCGGAAATGTTTGATGTCATCGTTTCTTTCGAAGTAATTGAACATATTTACAATCCTAATGAAGAATTAAAAAATTTCTATGACATACTTCGCAAAGGCGGCGGTGTTTATGTAACCACACCAAATTTTAACGCTATTAGCAGAACATACCTTAAAGGCAATTGGAGCGTAATTGAGTACCCTGAACATTTAAGTTATTACACCGCCAAAACACTCACTAATGTTTTCAAAAGTCATGGTTTTCTAAAAAAATGGATTCAAACCACCGGAGTCAGTTTTACACGCTTAGAAGCTACCAGATCAATGGGCGCAGAAAAGAAAAAAGTGGATTTGGTAAGTGATCAAACCACTGATGAAAAACTGAGAAGCAGAATAGAAACCAATCCAATTCTTAAAGCAGCTAAAACAATAGCCAATTTTATACTGAATGCCACAAAAAAAGGAGATAGTATGAAAGGGCTTTTTGTAAAAAAACAGTAATGAAAGTGACTCCAAAAAAGGTTTTGTTTATTACTCCATATCCATTTGACTCTGCCGGTTCACAAAGGTTTAGATTTGAACAATATTTCACTTATCTACAAGAACATAACATTTTCTATAAGCAAGTTCCATTTTTGGATCAAACAACATGGAAAATATTTTATAAAGAAGGAAAGCTCCTAATTAAAGCGTGGGGGTTTGTTAAGGGATTGTTGCGCAGACTATATTGCCTTTTTATCGTATCTGCTTATGACAGGGTCTTTATTCATCGTGAAGCAGCTCCAATTGGTCCACCAATAATTGAATATATCATTGCCAAAATATTACAAAAAAAAATCATTTTCGATTTCGATGATTCTATTTGGCTTAGCGACAGTTCAACAAGTAATACTACTCTCAGAAAATTAAAATCATCCGGAAACAAAACTTCCAAAATAATTGAATATTCGTATAAGGTTTATGCAGGAAATCAGTACTTAGCTGATTATGCCTCGCATTATAATTCTAATGTCGTAGTTGTTCCAACCATCGTAAATACGGATCATCATAAACCACTTAGAAACCAAAAGAAATCAAAAATTTGCATAGGTTGGACAGGCACACACACTACTTTAAAACATTTTGAAGCAATAATCCCAACTTTAGAAAAGCTCTATAAGAAGCATAAAGAAACCATTTATTTTAAGCTGATTGCTAATAAACAAGTCCATTACGATACATTAGATTTAGTTAGTACGATTTGGAATAAGAATGGCGAAATAGATCAACTTTCCGAATTGGATATTGGAATTATGCCGTTGCCAAATGATAAATGGTCGAATGGAAAATGTGGCTTTAAGGCCATCCAATATATGGCATTAGAAATTCCCACTATTGTTTCACCGGTAGGTATGAACACCCAACTCATTGAAAACAATATTACCGGGTTTATTTGCGAATCTGAAGATGAGTGGTTGATGGCGTTCGAAACCTTAATAGCAAATGAATCGTTAAGAATTCAGATGGGTAAAAAAGCAAGACAAAAAATTATCAATGAATTCTCTTATGAATCAACTAAAGACTTATTTGTATCTAATTTATGTTAGTTAAATGGGCTCGATCACATAAATTAAGATGTGCTATAATCTTACTCATATTGAGTTTTTTTATTGTTGTAGCAACAAGCAATGTTTCCGGTAAACTAACTAAATCTGACAAAGAAAGTATTGAGTCGTTCATTGCCGATTTGAAAATTGATAAAGATCTTATTCATAGAGATTATGACTATCAAATCAATGTACTTACTCAAATCAATAGCAAAGTTTTATCCCACATTAAGAACTCCTCTGATGGGATTCCTTTGGGTGAATCAAGAGAACCTTCCTTCCAAATTGAAAAAGGCTATGGACAATGTTTTGACAGAAGCCGATTAATTGAAAAAACCTGTAAATATTTAGGGCTTAAAACAAGGCATATTTACATTATAAACAATGAATCTAAAACAAGCTTGATTAAAAATTTACTTAGTCAGAATACAACTTCTCATGCATCATCTGAAGTTAAAACATTGCGAGGTTGGCTAATTGTAGATAGTAATTTCGAATGGCTTTCCATCGATAAAAATGGGAATCCAATTTCATTTTCTAATATAAAAGGTGCATCTCTTCAAAACTCTCCTCCATCTGAAGTATTCCCATTTTACAAAAACAACATATACTATATATATGGGTTCTATAGCCGACATGGTCAATTTTACAAACCCTATAATCCAATCCCTGATTATAACTTAAGAGAACTACTCTACAATTTCTAATTGAGAGTTCTCTTCTTTTATCGCCGCCTTTTTATTTTTAATCCTTCCCAGCAAAACTGCATAAATTATCCCTAACAATGGTAAACAAGGAATTTTATACCTTACCAATGCTCCGAAATTATAACTTGTAAACCCCACTGAAAAAGAAAATATTATTGTAAAAATCAAACAGAACAGTAAAAACGACTCCTTACCAATCTGATTCCACGCAAAAAAAGGATGTAAAACAATTAGCCAAACAAATAATCCAAAAAAAACAATGGCTTCTACTGCAGCCAATAACATTACAGGGTTTCCCGCCTCCCAAAGATAAGGTCGAAACAATGCCACATTGATGGCTGCAGGAGCCTTTTTTAAAATACCTGAAGCTGTAAACTCAACGTGCCCAAGAGAATAGGCAGAAGCCTCTCCTTTTTGAACTGCTCTTACCGTATGCCATCTTTGCATACCTTCAGCTTTTTGCTCAATATTTTCCAAATTAAACTTAGTGAAAACTGAACCTAACTGCTGAAGTAAGACAAATCCAATGCCAATAGAAATCACTATGAAAACAGGTGTTATTGCACTTCTTATAAATCCATTTTTAATTTTATTTCTTAAACTAAAAACTGCCCAAATAAGCAAAGCCGGAGCTAAAGCCAATAGAATATAGCTTTTAATTACGCCAATCAAATAGCCACATATAACAATTAATATGACATTTCTAACAATATCTTCTCGTTTCATTACCAAGTTATGAAAAGCCACTATCAACAGGCAGGAACAACCCAATGTAACAGTATCTTTAAACAATCCCGACCCCCAAAAAAAAACAGATGGAATAAACAAAATGGCATAGGCAAAATACTTGGGATTAATATCAGGAAACAACTCTGCGGCCTTCATAAATAATTTCCAAATCCCTATGTACGAAATCATTGAAAAAATCAGTGCAATTCCTATATAAGTTCCCATGGCAGGAAAACTTGATAAATATGCCAGCTTAACAACAAGAAAAGAACTCGCATCATATGCCTTTAATGTCCTGACAGCAAAATAGGTAGATGAATTGAATAAATCCGGCTTGCCAAAAAACACTTTTTGAAAAGTTGAAAAATCCCTAAACATCAATTGTCTGAGGTATTCTGTTCTCCAAAAGTAAAAAATGGAGTCACCGCCTCCATAATAATACCAGTAAATTGCAGCTGTAGCAAATGCACCAACAATTTTAAGATGTAAACCCCAAATAAAATATCTCCTTAAAGGACTTCCTACAGGAAAACTTCTATTTCTAATAGAATATGCAATTGCATAAATAATTATTAGAAAAAAAGGGGCTAGTAAAAAATCTTTAGTGTCCAAAATTGTTTAATAATCTACGAAGTTAATCTTTGATAAGTATTTTGTGGTAAGCTAAAACGTTATTATTTCAATAGAATATCTACAAAACCTAATACTTTTTAACCAGAATATGAGTTTACTACTAAAACCACATACTCTTTATTATCTTCGTGGACTTGAAATTAAGAAATGACACCAGTAAACACATTTTTTAAAGACAAAAACTATCTCATCACCGGAGCAGCGGGCTTTATTGGTTCTCATATTGTAGAGTATCTCCTAAAGAATGGTGCCAAACAAGTTCGGGTACTCGATAATCTTTCTAATGGTAAAATGGAAAATGTAGATATTTTCAAACATTACGCCAATTATGAATTTATTGAAGGAGATATTACAGATTTAGATACCTGCTTGAAGGCTTGTGAAGGGATGGATTACATCTCTCATCAAGCTGCTGTCGGTTCCGTTCCAAGATCCATTAAAAATCCAATGGCCACTACCAACTCAAATGTGGATGGTTTCGTCAATATGGCTTTTGCAGCAAAAGAAAATGGCATCAAAAGATTTGTTTATGCCTCCTCCTCTTCCGTTTATGGCGATGAAAAAACACTACCTAAAAAAGAAGAGAAAGTAGGCAACCCTATGTCGCCGTACGCGATTTCTAAAAAAACAAATGAGTTGTATGCCAAGGTTTTTGCAGATGTCTATGGCATGGAGTTTATTGGTCTTCGCTACTTTAATGTGTTTGGTCCGCGACAAGATCCCTACGGCCAATATGCTGCTGTCATGCCATTATTCATAAAAGCCATTTTAAATAATGAAACTGTCTTTATCGATGGCGACGGAGAACAAACCAGAGATTTTACTTTTGTTGACAATGCTGTTCAAGCCAATATCAAAGCACTGACCACCTCCAATTCAGAAGCATTGAATCAGGTTTACAATGTAGCAGTTGGTGCAAACTTCTCCGTCAACTATATGTTTAATTTCATTCGCGGCTATTTAAAAATTGGCAATACTCCTGTTCATCGGGCACCAAGAACCGGCGACATTCGAGATTCACTGGCCGATATTTCCAAAGCTAAAAGTCTTTTGGGTTATGATCCTAAATACAGTTTTGAAGACGGATTACCATTAACCATTGAATATTTCAAAGAGGTATTTCAAAAAGAGATCATCAATTCCTGATTGATTAATAAAAGATAATCCCATCACGCAAAGTAATTTTTTTACATTTGCGATTGCTATGTGCGGTATTGTTGGTGGATATTATAAAACAGAACTTCCCGGTAATGAGGTCTTAAACAACGCCATTCAGCAAATTGCTTTACGTGGCCCGGATAGTCAGGGATTATTTACCCATCAAAACTTTTTCCTTGGCCATCGGCGATTATCCATAATTGATGTTTCCACCTCTGCCAATCAACCTTTATTCAGCAATGATAACCGATATGCCATCATTTTTAACGGTGAGATATACAATTATCAAGAAATCAAATCAAAACTCATTCAAAAGGGATTTGTTTTTGCAACCACGAGCGACACTGAGGTATTGCTGAATGCTTACATCGCCTACGGTAAAGATTGCTTAAGCCTTCTGAATGGTTTTTTTGCCTTCGCCATACACGATAAAACTACCAACAAGCTCTTTATTGCCAGAGATCGCTTAGGTATCAAGCCGCTCTATTTCTATCACGATGATGACAAGTTGCTATTCGCCTCTGAAATGAAAGCTTTGTTTCCACTTAAGATCAAAAAAGAAATTGATTACAATGCTTTAGCGACCTACCTGCAACTCAACTATATTCCCGCACCCAATACCATCTATCAAAATATACAAAAGCTGTTACCCGGCCATTTGATAGAAATAAAAGATGGTCAATTTTCGATAGAACAATACTACAGCGTTCCTTATGACCGAAGTAAAAAATCAAGCTTAACTTACGATGAGGCCTCAAAAAAATTGGTCGAATTGCTGGATGAATCTATTCAAAAAAGATTGGTTGCAGATGTTCCATTGGGCACATTTTTAAGCGGTGGTATCGATTCTTCCGTTATCACCAGTTTGGCTGCCCGTCACAAGAGCAACCTGAACACTTTCTCCATTGGTTTCAAAGACAACAAATACTTTGATGAAACGGAATATGCTGAATTGGTGGCCAACAAACTAAAAACCAATCACAAGGTCTTTAAAGTCACTAATGACGATTTGTTAGAAAGCTTGCAAAACTTACTCGCTTATATTGATGAGCCGTTTGCAGATTCCTCTGCCCTTTTGGTGAACCTTTTATCAAAATATACCCGACAACATGTTACCGTAGCACTTTCTGGAGATGGTGGCGATGAATTGTTTGCCGGATATAATAAACATTATGGCGAATGGAAGATCAGAAAAGGTGGTCCGGCAGCCTCAATAGTCGGTCAGTTATTACCCCTGTGGAAAGCACTGCCCAAAAGCCGAAATGGCGCCATAGGCAATAAAATCAGGCAATTGGAGCGTTTTGCCATTGGTCAACAACTTTCTGTTCAGGAAAGATATTGGCGCTGGTGCAGCTTTATTGATGCCGATGAGAGTAAAAGATATTTTAAGGATACATCTAAAATAAAGGCGGCAGCACTAAATCAGATCAAGCAGCATTATACCAAACATTTAACCGACCAAGGAGACCTAAATGACAACTTGTATGCCGACATTCATCTAGTTTTACCCTACGATATGCTAACCAAAGTGGATCTAATGTCGATGGCCAACTCATTGGAAGTTAGAGTTCCGTTTTTGGATCATAATGTTGTGGAATTTGCCTTTTCATTACCGGTGCAATATAAAATAGATGCTCAACTTAAAAAGAAGATCGTTCAAGACGCCTTCAGAAATATATTGCCACAAGAATTGTATAACCGACCCAAAAAAGGTTTTGAAGTTCCTTTATTACAATGGTTCCGTAAGAAACTGAAAGATCTTATCATGAAAGATCTGCTGGCAGATGATTTCATAACAGATCAGGGAATTTTTGATGTGACCTATATTCGCGAATTGAAACAACGACTGTTTTCCAATAATCCCGGAGATATTCATGCTCAAATTTGGGCTTTGATTGTTTTTCAAAGCTGGTATAAAAATTATCATGTAAGCTAATATCCATGACAAAAGTTCTTAGGATAATCAATCGATTGAACATAGGCGGACCGACCTATAATGCAGCCTATCTGACCAAATATTTAGAACCTGAATTTGAAACCCTTTTATTAGCCGGTATGCACGACGAAAGTGAAGGCAGTTCTGAGTTTATCATCAATAAACTAGGTCTTCATCCCACTTATATTCCCAACATGTACCGCTCTTTAAATCCAATTAAAGATCGAAAGGCCTACAAACAAATCAGAGATATCATTCGTGATTTTAAACCGGATATTGTCCATACACATGCCGCAAAAGCAGGTGCCGTTGGTCGATTGGCCGCATATATGGAAGATGTGCCTATTATTCTACACACATTCCACGGACATGTTTTTCATTCATACTTTAACAAGTATAAAACAAGGGCATTTCTGGAGATTGAAAGGTATCTGGCGAAAAGATCAACAAGGATCATTGCCATCAGTAATATTCAAAGAACTGAACTATGCGATGAGTTTAAAATAGCCCCGGCTGAAAAATTTGAGATTGTCCCTTTGGGATTTGACCTTAGTAGGTTTCAGGAAACTATTGAGGATAAAAGAAGATCCTTTCGGCAACGATATGAGATAAAAGAACACGAAGTAGCTATCGGCATCATTGGCCGATTGGTGCCGATCAAAAACCACACTTTCTTTTTAAATGCTATTCAACAATTGATCGGATCCACAGATCAGGCGTTTAGAGTTTTTATTATTGGCGACGGAGAAGAAAGAGAGCACATTGAAAATCTGGCTAAAACGCTTGATATCGCTTATACCAACGAACATAGTCAACATCACAACCAAGTGTTAACCTTTACTTCCTGGATCAAGGAAGTCGACATCGCCTTGGCCGGATTGGATATTATTGCACTTACCTCACTCAATGAAGGGACACCCGTAAGTCTTATAGAAGCCTCTGCTTCCGGCAAACCCATTGTTACTACTAATGTTGGAGGTATAAAAGATGTTGTAAAAAGTGACGAAAATGCCTACATCGTTGAGAAAATTGACGTGGAAGGCTTTGCGCACAAATTGAAAATTCTGGTAGAACATAAGGAATTAAGAGACCAAATGGGCCTTAATGGTATTGAACATGCTTTTAGTAATTTTTCTCACATGAAATTAGTAGAGAATATGCGAACACTTTACAATAAACTATTGGCAGAACGGCATTAAGCGAGAATACCCAACGATATCACCAACTCATCTTCATTTACCTCACCCATTTCCAACAATCCCTCTGCTACTCTGATTACACCGGTTCTAAGGTCAACCAAATCACTATTGGTGGCCGAACGCATTCGTTCTAATGCCGGTAAACGTCTTGTCATATCTCCTTCTTCACGAGCCGGTAAATGCACCAAATTTGACGGAGAATTCAATGTTTCCTTAATAAAACAACCCAAATCTTTAACACTGATCTCATTATCATTCCCAAGGTTAAGCACCTGATTGACAAACAAATCTTCCTCCAAACATCTTAAAGTGAAGTAAATATTGTCATCAATATAGCAGAATGTCCGTGTTTGGCTTCCATCACCAATGATGGTGATATCATCTCCTTTCATGGCTGCTCTTACAAACTTACCGATCACAAAATCTCCGGATTGTTTAGGGCCATAAGTGTTGAAAAATCTAAAAATGGTAAAGTCCAAGCCATACGTTTGTTTGTATGATTTAAAAAACGCCTCGCCAATAGCTTTCACCTGCGCATACGGAAGTTTGGCATTTAAAGGAGTTCTTTCTTCTTCTTGAGGAAATTCTACCGGTTCGCCGTAAACTTCGCTGGAAGAAGAGAAAAATACACGTTTAACATTTAAATCTACGCACAATTCACATACATTCCTTATTCCCTTCAAATCTTCCAATACCATCACCGGATTGGCCAACGTTCTGTCCACACCCACTAAGGCAGCATAATGAAACACATAATCAGGCCGCTCTTCTTTCATTACTTTAGAAAAGCTGTCGTAGTCATTGACATCCGTATGATGAAACTTCCAGTTGGAAAACTCTTTAGAGGGTAATTTATCTTTCGAGCCGGTTAGCAAATTATCGACAATAATTACTTGATACCCTTTGTTTACTAGTAGTTCAGCAAGTGCCCCGCCAACATTGCCAGCACCTCCTGTGATTAAAACTTTGTTCATAATTAATTATTTGCCCCCAATATTAATCGTCAGTAAATATAGCTAAAAATAATTATCAACAGTATTACTAAATGTATTGTAATCACATATGGAAGAATAACATTGTAAAATTACTACCCATTCTTAAATTTCATTTTCGACATAAATACTAAATGCACAATACTTGATAAAATAAATTTTGAACACATATAAGTAAAGCTATTTTTGTGCAGTAATTTAATTCTTTTGGAATGGTGTTGAATACCCAGAACATTATCATTTTTGCGTTATCCGCATTTATTGTTTCCTATAGCTTAAATAGGATTTTTCTCAGATTCAGCACGAATTTGGGCACACGTAGTTCCGGAGAAGTTAGATTTGCTTCCACCTCAAAACCTTCTGTTGGTGGTTTTACATTTTACATCAGTTTTTTACTTTGCTTTATATCGATCAACTTATTGTTCCCGGAATACTTGGCTGGCGCGACCAAACAAACTACCGGACTTTTTGCGGCTTCCAGCTTAGGGTTTATGCTAGGCTTTGCAGATGATGCCTATAACACCAACCCTGTTTTAAAGTTTTCAGGCCAAATAGTGTGCGGATTAATTTTGGTTTTTACCGATCTATATATACCACTATTTCCTCCGGGAATGACGGGCTCATTTGTGATCAATTCAATTTTTACCATCATTTGGGTGATTGGCATTATGAATTCCCTCAACATGCTGGATAATATGGATGCTATTACTACTTCCATTTCTATCTGCATCATGAGTTGCGGATTGTATATGCTCTCTTTGAGCGACTTTAAGGATGTTTTCACAACACTTCTGTTGATAGGCGGAATAGCAACACTAGTAGGCTTTTTGTTCTATAATTGGTATCCGGCCAAAATGTACATGGGAGATACAGGCAGCCAGTTTATTGGCGTGTTTTTAGCGGCTATAGCCATCAAATTATTCTGGAATTTCAAAGATCCGGGAACAAATAACCTGCAGATCAAACAATTTTTGATTCCATTATTGGCGTTTATTATGCCTATTATCGACACAACCACCGTCTTTATAAGAAGAATCGCAAGAGGACAATCGCCTTTTACCGGTGGAGCAGACCACACCACACATCATTTGGCTTATTTAGGCTTGTCCGTTCCGGCAGTGGGCATATTATTTATAACAATCAATATGCTTTCGATCTTGTTCATTCATTTGTTGACTTCTTATCTCGAATGGAATTATTACTATAGTTTTATAGTTTTGGGCTACTTCCTGATTTTATTTTTGATCATGCAATTTTTGTATGATTTAGGTGGCAAAAAGAAGCCTCAGCCCCAAGAATCTTAAGATTTTGCCCGAATCAATTCCACCAATTCGCTGATCATCATGGCAGTTGCGCCCCAAAGTACCCTGCCATCAATATCGAAATAGGGTGCTTTCAAGTCGAAACCTGCTTTTGACCGTATATTTTTCTCTTTGATGATCGAGGGATCAAAAAATGTTTGAAAAGGAATTTCCAATAAAGTTTCCACTTCTCTTTTGTCAATCACAAAATTCGGCCGCTCTGCCACATAACCCACAAACGGATATACCAAAAAATTACTGGCCAAAACAAATACTTCCGTAATCGGACCTAAAACCTGTACCATGTCCGGTATAATGCCAATTTCTTCATGTGCTTCTCTTAAGGCTGCTGTTAATGGGCTTTTATCATAAACTTCGATCTTGCCACCTGGAAATGATATCTGTCCACCATGAATACCTTCATAAACAGGCCTTTGCATTAATGCCAAATGGGTGATTTCCTCTACCGGATAAAACAATGCCAATACCGCCCCTTTTCTGGCATTTTTACTCACCGGAAAATCTATCTTTTTATCAATGCCCACATACGGCTTCATAGGAAACTGACCGATTTTTCCCGGTAATCCTTTATGATAATTGGATTCTAATATTTCAATGAAGCTTTGAAAATCTACAGTGTTCGGCATATCCCATTTTAATGACTTTAAATGTAAAACAAAAAATTGTTTAAAAAACAACACTACCTCCTACTATCAAATAATGCTTTTTAGCTAATTTTAGACGATGGGTTTTTTAGACGAGTTAAATGATGTTCAGAGAGCAGCTGTGGAACAAATTGATGGTCCGGTAATGATTATTGCCGGTCCGGGATCAGGTAAAACAAGAGTTCTAACCTACAGAATTGCTCACTTAATTCAACAAGGTATTGACCCATTTCGAATCTTGGCGTTAACCTTTACTAACAAAGCTTCCGCAGAAATGCGGGAAAGGATAACGGCCATTGTGGGTAATGAAGCCCGTAATCTTTACATGGGTACTTTTCATTCCGTTTTTGCAAAGATATTGAGAATGGAGGCACAAAAACTGGGCTTCCCCAATAATTTTACCATATATGACACTACCGATGCGAAGAGCTTAATCAAATCCATCATAAAAGAAGAAGGTTTGAATGACAAACTGTACAAACCCAATATCGTTTATAACAGGATCTCCGATGCCAAAAACAACTTAATCACCGCGAAAGCCTATAACAAAAACATCGACAGAATTGCTGAAGATGAATGTTCAGGAAGACCTAAAATAAAAGATTTATACGCCAAATATGTCAGGCGATGCTATTTAGCCGGAGCCATGGATTTTGATGATTTGATCCTTAAAATGTATGAATTGCTAGCTCGTTTTCCAGAAGTATTATATAAATACCAGCATCGTTTCTCTCATTTGATGATCGATGAGTTCCAAGACACCAATTTTGCGCAATACGCCATCGTTAAAAAGTTTGCAGCAGTGCATGAAAATATTTGTGTGGTGGGAGATGACGCTCAAAGTATTTATGCTTTCCGGGGAGCCACTATTAAAAATATACTGGACTTTGAAACAGACTATGCTGATCTGAAAGTCTTTAAACTGGAACAAAATTACAGGTCGGTCAAATACATTGTCAACGCCGCCAATAACGTGATCAGTCATAACCAGGATCAATTCAAAAAAACCATTTGGACAGAAAATATTGATGGCCAAAAAATTAAAGTTGTAAAAGCGCCCAGCGAACGCGATGAAGCACGTTTGGTAGCCAACAGCATTTTCGAGCAGAAAGTAAGAGAATATAAAAAGAATGAGGATTTCGCCATCCTTTACAGAACCAATGCCCAATCTAGAGCGCTGGAAGAGTCTTTAAGAAAATTGAATATCCCATATAGGATTTACGGTGGACTTTCCTTCTATCAAAGAAAAGAGATAAAGGATTTTATTGCTTATTTAAGGCTTACCACCAATACCAATGATGAAGAAGCTTTGAAAAGGATCATCAATTATCCCACAAGAGGTATCGGCAATACCACAGTAGAAAAACTGATTGTGGCCGCCAACCAGAATGATTGCTCCATTTGGCAGATTATGGAGAATATACACTTGGTGAAACTGGCCTCCAGAACGCAAAACATCATAAAGAATTTTGTACTCATGATCAATAGCTTCAAGGCACAATTAGCGGATAAGAGTGCTTATGATTTGGCCACCTTTATCGGTAAACACACCGGTATTGTTGGGGAGTTATTCAAAGACAAAACGATTGAAGGTATCAGCCGATATGAAAACCTTCAAGAACTTTTGAATGGTATAAAAGAATTTACGGAAGCTCCTCAACCGGAATATGAAGAAGATGAATTAGCTCCTGAAAACAACCTTTCTGCTTACTTGCAACAGATTTCTCTTCTAACAGACTTGGATGAAAAAGACGATGATCCCGACAAAGTGAAGCTAATGACCATTCATGCCGCGAAAGGATTGGAATTTCCCAGTGTTTTTGTTGTAGGCTTAGAGGAAAATCTCTTCCCGTCTGCCATGTCGATGAATACAAGGGAAGACATTGAAGAAGAAAGACGGCTATTTTACGTAGCCATCACCCGTGCCAAGGAAAATTTAATGATCACCTCAGCCAATATGCGGTATAAATTCGGGTCATTGATCTACTGCCAAGACAGTAGGTTTTTGGATGAAATCGGAGATGAAAACATTGAATATATCGGTAAAAAGCCAAGTGTAAATAATACTGATTCCGACTTTGATTTTGATACATTTGATGAGCCTACCGTTACTTATGATGTCAGTTCTAAAAAAACTTACAAGAAAAGTCCTCCTCCTTCGGTAAAACCATTAAGTCCACCCGCCAATCTTAAAAGGATGAAAGAAGTGGCCAATAGCGCCGGTATTAATAAAGCTACCAATTTGAATATCAATATTGGAGCAACGGTAGAACATCAAAAATTTGAAAAAGGAAAAGTGCTGCATTTAGAAGGTCAAGGCAACAATCAAATTGCAACGATTATGTTTGAAAAGCATGGACAAAAGAAAATTATTCTTAAATTTGCCAAGCTTCAAGTAATTTCTTGATCCAATATTTCACATAACTTCTTCGTTGCTGCAAATATGATCAACTAAAAGTAATTTTATTGGAGTTTTGATCTAAAATCAATTATCTTAAAAATCACCCAACAATTTAGCCTTTGAAAATCGACAGGCTTTTGCAAAAAACATTTTATGGAGTATAATACGGAAAGGAATCATTTAGTGATTCGAGAGTATGGCAGACACGTACAAAATCTAATCGCTTATGCCAAAGGCATTGAGAATAGAGAAATTCGTCAGGCAACAGTAGAAAGTATTATCCAGTTAATGGGTCAGTTAAATCCTCACTTAAGGAATGTGGCTGATTTTAAACACAAACTTTGGGACCACCTTTTTATTATCGGCGGATTTGACTTAGATGTTGATTCTCCCTATGATAAACCCACTGCGGAGATCTCAAAACCAAATCCCGCTGATCTCCCTTATCCAAAACAACAGATCAGATTTAAGCACTACGGTAAAAACGTAGAAACAATGGTAGAAAAAGCCCGATCTTACGAGGATCCGGAAATGCGCAAAGGATTAACTGAAGTAATTTTGAACTTTATGAAAATGGCTTACCGCAATTGGAGTAATGAAGAGGTAAGTGATGAGTTGATCAAGCAAGATTTACTAACGCTTTCAGAAGGAACATTGGTGGTGGAAGACGAAATGAATATTGAAGCTTTTGTAAAATCAACCCCAACTACACCTACAGGTAACGGCTCTAGTAGCAGAAAATCAAATAACAAAGGCTCTAGAAACAGTTCCAGAAGCAACAACAAAAGAAGCAGTAATAAAAGACGCTTCAAAAACTAACCGTTGAAATTGAAAGCCTTCACGGCTATCCACACTTGTTTATGGATTACCATTCGGCACTCTGTCCGTTTATTTAATTTTAAGCAAATTATTTTGAGTAATGGAATTAGATGCTTTTAAAGTAGAAGGAGGTCATTCTTTACATGGTGATATTCACCCACAAGGTGCCAAAAATGAAGCGTTGCAAGTAATTGCCTGTACATTATTGACGGCAGAAGAAGTGGTTATCGATAATATCCCCGACATCAGAGACGTGAATGCCCTTATCAAACTTTTGCAAGACATAGGCGTAACGGTTAAACATTTAGCCCCGAACCAATACAGTTTCAAAGCGGAAAATGTAAACTTAGAATACCTCACTACCAATGAATTTAAGCATCAAGCCGGCCGATTGAGAGGTTCCTTATTGATCATTGGACCTTTGTTGGCTCGATTTCATAAGGCTTATATGCCCAAACCCGGAGGAGATAAAATTGGTCGTAGAAGATTAGACACTCATTTTCATGGCTTTGTGCGTTTAGGAGCTACTTTTGATTACGACCAAAACGATGCCTTTTTCAGTATCAATGCCAATGACCTAACAGGTACTTATGTTCATTTGGATGAACCTTCCGTTACAGGAACAGGTAACATCATTATGACTGCTGTAATGGCCAAAGGAAAAACCACCATTTATAATGCCGCCTGCGAACCTTATATCCAGCAACTTTGCCAATTACTGCAACGAATGGGTGCCAAGATCAACGGCGTTGGTTCCAATTTATTGGAGATCGAAGGCGTGAAAGAGTTACACGGCGCTCATCATACCATATTGCCGGATATGATTGAAATTGGTAGTTTTATTGGATTGGCGGCCATGACGGCTTCAGAACTGACCATAAAAAATTGTAGAATAGATCAGTTAGGCTTGATCCCGTCCACCTTTCAAAAATTGGGCATTGAAATGGAATTCCGAGGCGACGATATTTATATTCCCAAACAAGAATATTATAAGATCGACAAATTCATAGACGGTTCTATCCTTACCATCTACGACCATCCCTGGCCGGGCTTTACCCCCGATCTTTTAAGTATAATATTGGTGGTGGCCACACAAGCAAAAGGCAGCATCCTCATTCATCAAAAAATGTTTGAAAGTCGATTGTTCTTTACCGATAAATTGATCGATATGGGCGCTAAGATCATTCTATGCGATCCTCATAGAGCCACAGTAATCGGCATCAATAAAGAATATCCTTTGCGTGCTATTGAAATGAGTTCGCCGGACATCAGAGCCGGTGTTGCCCTTTTAATCGCAGCCATGTCGGCTGAAGGTACCAGCATCATTAAAAACATCAATCAAATTGATAGAGGTTACCAAAACATAGATGGTCGTTTAAATGCATTAGGTGCTAAAATTGAAAGAGTTTCATCCTGATGAACATCAACCTGAAAGGTTTGATAAATCCTTTCAGGTTTCTTAACGATTATTTGGAACAGAATTTGTTATTATTGAAATGAATAGTGATCATCAAATAAAATGGTTGCTGTTTTAAAACTCAAATACGATTGACAAACACTTAAAACCCTTTGGTAACACCAAAAAAGTAGATAATGAAGAAAAACGGATTAATACTGGGACTAATTTTAACCATTGGAATGGTAAGTATGGCATGGATGAAGAATCCGATGACTCCGAGTGGAATACCTCAAGTAGGTGATAAAGCCATTGACTTGAAATTCTTAAATCCGGAAGACAAAGAAATGGCGCTCAGCGAGTTACAAGGCTATGTGGTATTGTTGGATTTCTGGGCCAGTTGGTGCGGTCCGTGCAGAAGAGCCAATCCGCATGTTGTAAAAGTCTATGAAGAATATAAAGATCAAAAGTTCATCAAAGGTACCGAAGGCTTTGAAGTCTTCAGCGTTTCTTTAGATAAGGATAAAGCAAGATGGATAGATGCCATTGATAAAGACAATCTTTCGTGGAAATACCACGTAAGCGATCTAAAAGGATGGAGAACGGAAGCCGGTAAACCTTATGGCATCAGCAGTATTCCCACGACTTATTTAATTGATGAAGAAGGCTATATCATTGCCAGAAATCCAAGTCCTGCCATTATTCAAATGGAATTGGACAAAAGATTGAAGAAGAAAAAGTAGACTAGATTTACTTCTCCGGTTTGATCTAAAGCTTGGCCTTTTGAATTTTTGTTTCTCTTAACACTAATCAACTTAATCATTTATTTTCTGCCATTTTGTCCCAACTTTACATTGGCAAGTAATTTGTCTAGTATGCAGCAAACACAATTAGTTTATGGATACTGAAAAGTTGACTGATTTAGAAGAAGAAATGCAACAGAACGACAGTTCTGAAACATCTGCCGAAAAAGAGCAAAAAAAGAAAACTAAGAAACTTTCAAAAACTGAAGAGTTGGAAAGTGAATTGGAAGAGGCCAGAATTCAATTGCAAGAACAAAAAGACAAATTTTTGAGATTGTATGCAGAATTCGATAATTATAAAAAAAGAACGGCTAAAGAAAGATTAGATCTTATCAAAACTGCCGGTCAGGATGTAGTGATTGAAATGGTTTCTGTTATTGATGATTTTGAAAGAGCCGAAAAGGCCATGGCAGAAAGTGATGACATCCAAGCAGCTAAAGACGGATTTAAACTAATCCAGGAAAAGCTATTCTCCAAATTAAAACATAAAGGTTTGGAGCCGATGGATAGTTTGTACAAAGATTTTGATGCCGATCTGCATGAGGCCATTACGGAAATTCCTGCACCCAATGAGGAATTGAAAGGCAAAGTGGTTGATGTCATTGAGAAGGGTTATAAATTACATGATAAAATTATACGTTACGCAAAAGTGGTCGTAGGAAAATAGCAGGGATGGCGAAAAGAGATTATTACGAAATTCTAGGCGTATCGAAAAGCGCCAGTGCAGAAGAAATTAAAAAAGCTTACCGAAAAACGGCCTTGCAATATCACCCTGACAGAAATCCGGATGATAAAGAAGCGGAAGAAAAATTCAAAGAAGCAGCAGAGGCTTACGAAATTCTAAGCGATCAAAACAAACGGGCCAAATACGATAGATTCGGACATGCAGGTGTTGGTGGTGCTGGAGGTTTCGGTGGCAGAGGTAGCATGAACATGGACGATATCTTCTCACAATTTGGCGACATCTTTGGAGAAGGCAACCCGTTTGAATCTTTCTTTGGTGGCGGTGGACGAAGCCGTCAAAGACGAAGCGGCGGAACGCCCGGATCGAACCTTCGAGTTAAAGTAAAACTTACCTTGGAAGAGATTGCCAATGGCGTTCAAAAAAAGATCAAAGTAAAAAAGCATGTAAGTTGTGATACTTGTTCCGGTACCGGAGCGAAAGATTCCAACTCCTACCAAACTTGTAATACTTGTAACGGTTCCGGTGTGGTTCGAAAAATTTCCAATACCATATTAGGTCAGATGCAAACCACGGCTACTTGCCCTGCCTGTAGAGGGGAAGGCAAAGTAGTAACCGCCAAATGTACCAAGTGCAGAGGCGAAGGAAGAAATTACGGCGAAGAAGTAATTACCATTGATATCCCTGCCGGTGTTGGCGAAGGCGTTCAATTATCCATGAGTGGCAAAGGTAATGCAGGACAAAGAGGTGGCATGAATGGCGATTTATTGATCACGATTGAGGAAGTGCCACACGAAGAGTTAACTCGTGAAGGCAACAATGTGATCTATAATTTGTATTTGAACATTGCCGATGCTGCTTTAGGCACCCAAATTGAAGTACCAACCATTGACGGCAAGGCCAAAATTAAAGTGCCTAAAGGAACGCAAAGCGGTAAACTTTTTAAACTTACCGGAAAAGGCTTACCCAGCTTGAACGGTTACGGCAGAGGCGACCAAATTGTGGATGTAAATGTTTATACGCCAACCAATTTGACGAATGAAGAGATTGCTATTCTCGAAAAATTAAAAGAAGCAGAAAATTTTGATCCGTATAACAAAAAGAATAAAGGAAAGGGATTTTTTAGCTCAATGAAGGACTACTTTCAAAAATAAATTAATCTAAAGAATTGTTATCCGGCTAAATTATGTAGTTGGCTTTCCTATTTTTGTGAAGAATAATAAAATTATGAGGCAACTAAGTATAGTTTTGTGCGGAATGATCTTGGCAATGTTTTCAGTCAAAGCAGCAGATGGAAATTTACAATTGATCAATGTTTCTGCTGATACAAGTATGAATTTAGTAAGTGTCAGCTTGGAAGACAGCATCTTAGTAGATTCACTTTCTTTCAACGAAGCTACCGCTTATTTAACTGTTCCCGAAGGCAATAATCAAACTTTAAAATTTACCTCGGTGGCCTATCCTTCAGAATCTTTCGAGTTAAATAACTTGGATATTCAGGCCGGACAATACTACCAAAGCATACTTAATGGCGTAATTAACTCAACCGGATACACCTCTAATCCTGAAGGCATTTCATTAGACTTGACGGCCACCTGGAATACAGTGGATACTTCTGATATTGCCGGCAATAAGATCAAAGTGAATTTCTTCCATGGTGTTTCTGATTTGGTAGAATTAGATGTAGCAGATTTTCAATTAGACTTTATTGTGGATGACATGTCCTACGGAGAGTACAGTGCTACCTCCACACAATTGACCAAACTGAGCAGAGACTTGTTTATTACCAGCACCGACTCTGCCAATACCATAGCTTCCAGAAGCATTGATTTAACTACTATCGACGGAAAAACATTAACCATATTATTATCCGGTTTCATTGTTCCGTCTGCCAATAACGATGGTCCGGCTGTTAGCTTTTTAGGAGTTGATGAAGCCGGTAATGTATTTGCATTGGATATGATCACTACCGTGTTTGAAGCATTGGTTACACAATTCAAACATTATCCTAACCCTGCTTCTTACTTTACTTTTATTGAGTTCAACAATAGCTATTTGTCAGAAATTACGCTTTCCATTGTTGACCTTTCAGGAAAGATCATCTCCAATGAATTCATTCAATTGACAAAGGGCTTTAATAAAATTAAAATGGATTTACCGGAGCTTGCCAATGGTTTATATTTCATAAGCATTGAAACCAACGGAAGTCGAAGCGCACTGCCTCTAGTAATTGCAAAGTAATGCAAGATCACATTGTAAAAGCTGAAAAACTAGCCAAGACATTTGATAAGAACGTCGCCCTAAATTCTATTGATTTAAACATCCCAAAAGGAAAAATATTTGGTTTGCTTGGTCCCAATGGCGCAGGCAAAACCACTTTTATCCGATTGATCACTCAAATTTTCAGTCCCGATAGCGGTCAATTGTTTTTTGACGGCCAACCACTTTCCAAATCCAACATTTATGATATTGGTTATATGCCCGAAGAAAGAGGCTTGTACAAGAAAATGAAGGTTGGAGAACAATTGGTTTATCTCTCCCAATTGAGAAATTTATCTGCTAAAGAGGCTCGTAATAGGATCAAACATTGGTTTGAAAAGTTTGAAATTGAAGATTGGTGGACAAAAAAAGTGGAAGAGCTTTCTAAAGGCATGCAGCAAAAAATTCAATTTGTCGCCACTGTCATCCATGATCCCAAATTATTGATCTTAGACGAACCCTTTTCGGGATTGGATCCGGTGAATACGAATTTGATCACCAATGAAATTAACGAACTTCAAAAAAAGGGCACTTCAATTGTTTTCTCGACCCACAGAATGGAACAGGTTGAGCAAATTTGTGAAGACATCGTACTCATCAACAAGGGCAATATCGTATTAGAAGGCTCCGTAGCTGACATTAAAAATCAGTTCAAAGCCAATCATTATTTGATTCAGTTTGAAGGCCAATTGACACCGGAAAACATCCCGCGCGGATTTAAGCTGCTTGATCAACAGGAAAAAACGTTAAAATTTGAATTGACTGATCATCAAAACTCTAATGAATTGATTAGAGCTTTGATCAATCATCAGGTAGAAATACATGGCGTCACTGAGATTTTACCTTCTTTGAACGAGATCTTTATCAATGAAGTAAAGAAAAAATTTATTCATCAAAATGATTTAAAAGATGAATAAGATTTGGTTGATATTTAAAAGAGAATACCTCACGAAAGTCAAAAAGAGGGCGTTTATTGTTACCACTTTAGTAGTTCCGGTGCTTTTTGTAGCTGCCATGATTGGTATTGCGCTGATCTCACAAAGCTCTTCCGAGCAAATTTCTTTTGCAGTAAAAGATGATTCAGGATTGTTTCAGAACAAAGTGAGAGGAATGGATACCGACAATCTTACTTTCGTCTATTTTGATTCTTCTAATATTACAAAGGACAGTTTACTTCAAACCTATTCAAAAATGGGATATAGTGGCGTACTGTATATTCCGCCTATTGATTTTGAAGCAGAACGACAATTGAAAACCATCAATTATTATACTTATCATACTATCGGCCTAAAGACAAAAGCCTATTTAGAAGCAGAATTGTCAGAAGTAATACGTTCTGGACGTATCAAACAACTGAATTACGATGAAGCGATTATTGCTCAGTTAAATCAGCCAATAACCATCCAAACCACCATTGATGGCGACCAAAGCTCTGATGGAAAAACAGAGATCGCTACTGCCATTGGCTATCTGATCGGATTCATCATCTACATTTATTTGTTTGCCTATGGTGCCATGGTGATGCGAAGTGTCATGGAGGAAAAAACCAATCGAATTGTGGAAGTGATCATCACTACGATTAAACCATTTCAGTTGATGATGGGTAAAATTTTGGGCATAGGAGCCGTTGGTTTAACCCAATTGATCATTTGGGCCGTCATATTTTTTACAACATTTACGCTAGCCGGCTTTCTGTTAGGGCCTGAATTAATGCAGGCACAAAGCACTATGCCTTCGGCTGAAATGACACAAATGGATGCCGCAGATATGGAAGAGAAAATTGCCAATGCATTGATGTATCTTGGCGAGCTCAATTGGTTTAGAGTTGGGCTAAGCTTCTTATTCTATTTTTTATTCGGTTACATTTTATATGCTGCTCAGTTTGCCGCCATTGGTTCTGCGGCTTCTGATGATGGTGACGTACAAACCTTAATGTTCCCAATATCCATTCCCATCATTATTTCCATCGTGATCATGATGGCGATTATAGACCAACCCAATTCATCATTGGCTTTCTGGGGATCTGTAATCCCCTTCACCGCACCGGTAGTAATGATGTCGAGAATACCCTTTGAGATCCCTTTTTGGGAGCAATTACTTTCCATGATCATATTATTGGGAAGTGCTTTGACCATGGTTTGGATAGCCGGAAGAATTTACAGGATCGGCATACTGATCCAAGGCCAAAAAGTTAGTTTTAGTAAGCTATTGAAATGGTTGAGGTATTAAAAAAAGGCGATGAAAAATATCATCGCCTCAAATAATCTTAATCTTACTATTGGTTTACGCTTCCTTGTGTATCTCTACTTGATGCGGATAAGGAATTTCAATATTAGCGGCATCCAACGCCAATTTTGAGTTTTCTATCAAATCAAAGTTGACTTCCCAAAAGTCTTCCGTCTTGGCAAATGGCAACAGTAACAAGTTCACTGAACTATCTGCCAGTTCCTTTACTTTAACCGAAGGAGCAGGATCCTTTAAAACCTTGGGATGATCCATCATCACTTTAACCAAAACATCTCTTGCCTGTTTGATATCCTCTCCATAACCAATGCCGATGGTAATATCTACTCTCAGTTTTTCTTCTGCGGTAAGATTCACAATGTTTCCTCCTGCCAAAGGTCCATTAGGTATGATCACCAATCTATTTTGCGGGGTCAACAGCTTAGTGACAAAAATATCAATGTCTTTGACCTTTCCGGTGTGATCTTGAGCGGTAATCACATCGCCTACTTTAAATGGTTTGAAGAGCATGATCAAAACCCCTCCGGCAAAATTTCCCAAAGAACCTTGTAGTGCCATTCCCACGGCAAAAGCCATTGCTCCTAACACTGCCACGAATGAAGTAGTAGCCACGCCAAACATCGTTAATACAGAGATGAACAATGCAATCTTTAACACGATCGTCACCAGAGCTACTAAAAAACTGGACAATGATTTGTCCACCTTGCTCTTTAATAATATCTTCTCAAAATATTTACCAAACATGCCGATCACTTTCAATCCGATAAACAGAATAATGATCGCTAATAAAATTTTCGGTCCGTATTGAATGGCATACTCTACCGCCATATCAATATAATGTTGTGTGTCCATAACTTATTTATTTACTTGATTCTATAATATACAAATTAAAATGGCGCATCACGATTGCTCCGAATGCGCCATTATTATACAGCAGATAAATTTACATTTATTCTACCGGAGGGGCTTTATCACCTTTGGGTTTTGCTTGGAAACTATATGCAAATCCTACGCCGATCACATCTTTAAACTGAATATTTCTTTGAATGCCGGCTGTTGCGCCATCTGTATCTACATCATAATCCCAGATCATGTGCAAGAATACACTGGCAGAAATAAATTTAGTAACCTTCAACCCAATATTGGTTTGCCAGTCAACATCTATATTTTGTGCCGGACCGGCTAAATAATCCTTATATAATTTTAATGTTGAGCCCAAAGTAACATTTTCATGCACTTGATGCTTATAGGTAGCCACTGCCAAAGCACCCACTTGTGTATTAACATTCTTGAAATTATTACCATGTAGGTTCAATGCAGCTATGCCATCACTGGCCACAATAATCCATTTAGCAGCAACGGGCGACATGTATAATGAAAATTTATCGTTGGGTACATAATCAATACCAACCGAAAACTCTAGAATGGCCGGAGATGCAAATTGTGAGATAGTACCGGTTTTATTGCCATCTGTATCAAAGGTAAAGGTCTCTGAAAATTGAGATCTAAAATTCAGTAAAGTTGCAAAATACCATTTCTCATCCTTACCAATTTGATAGCCATATTTAGAAAACAATTCTATCTTATCTGCATTCTTTCTGAAACTCTCACCCTTTATTTTTTGAATGCCATACTCTGCTGATAATTTATTTTGCCACAAGTGCTTGCCTTGTTTTAAATCAGCTCCATATCCTGCAGCCAATAAAAATGAAATGGATGGGTCGCCACCGGCAGACCAGTTTTTCAAACCAATTTGATTAAAAGTTAGTGAACCTGTGCCTCCATGCGTCCAACCTTCCACCTTTTCTGCCGCAGCTTTTTTATCTGCATGTCCAGAAGCTAATTTGTCGGTTGGTTGTGCAGATAGCATTGCTACGGTAAACAAACCTACTAGTGTTAAGTATAAATATCTCATATAAGTTGAATTTTAGTGTTAAGACGTAAAAATAGAGGATTGGACACATCTTTAACTAGCAGAGTTATTAACTCAATGTAGAATAACTAATTCGATGATATCGCTTTACCTCAAATTAGTAGATGATCTCTTTTAGATAACAACCCGATGAGCAGCAGATTGCTTACCACAATAGATATTGAAAATTTACTTCTTCCTTCAAGGTTGATCAACCTATTACGAATTCCAGAATAGTGTAGTAATGGATAAACGCAGCAACTATTACAAACAAGTGCCAAATCAAATGATTGTATGGCAATGATTTCCATAAATAGAAAAATACTCCGATCATATACGTCAGACCGCCTGCAATTACCCAATAGACGCACGTCCACGATAAGTACTTCACAAACGATGGTAAAAAAAGTAAGGCAGTAGAGCCAATTAAGGTATAAACTAAAGCATCCAGTTTAGCATGTTCCTGCAATTGTTTACTGCTCCAAATCTTATACTTAAATAACATCCCAATAATTGACAACCCCCATACCAGAGCTAACACCGGAATACCAATATTTCTCGGCATGGCAATAACCGCAAATGGAGTATAACTCCCTACAATTACCAGATAAATGGCATAATGATCTAACAAACGGCAATTGTTCTTGTAACTGGGATTTTCTACCCAATGGTAAATGGTAGAACTAAAAAAAGCCAAAATAATACTGATACCATACACTGCAACAGCCAAAAACAATAGTAAATCATTCTTCGCCAATGCCTTATCCAAAATATAAACTACCCCGACTATACTGAGTATGGTGGCAACGGCATGTGTGGCATAGTTCAACCGCTCTTCTTCCTGTGTGTAGATGGACTCTTGCATGAGGCTACTACAATTTAACTATAAATATCGATATTATCAATATGTATAATCCATGTTAAGCAAAAGCATGTAGTCGCGTGAAATAAAATCTACCTAAGAATATTTACTTCTTCGCGTGTAATGATAACCGGTTGAATGTCTGTTTTGGATTGAATTTCAGGTCCGTTTTCCAATTTCAAAACCCCTCTGGGGCAAACGGCTGCGCAGATACCACACCCTACACAACTGGCTCTAACCACATTCTGGCCTTTCTGTGCATAGGATCGAACATCGATGCCCATTTCACAATAAGTAGAACAATTTCCACATGAAATGCATTGTCCTCCGTTCGTAGTGATCCTGAATCTTGAAAAATATTTTTGAAATATGCCCAGAATGGCGGCTTGCGGACATCCAAACCTGCACCACACCCTACTGCCCATTATAGGATAAAATCCAACTCCAATAACGCCGGAAAAAGCAGCTCCAATAAAAAAGCCATACCATTGCGAAAAGTTAGAAGTGTTGAATTGAATCGAGCTTCCATGCGTAAACTTCCATTCAAATCCGGCGATTAAAACTGCTAAAATAGAAGGTATTAGAATTCTTATTCGCTTGGGCGGAACAAATGGATAAAATCTTCTTTGGAGGAAATACAAGAAGCCTCCCAATAATGCCAAACCGCCATAAACATAAAACTTGTTCGTTTGGAAATATAGATCTTGTCCGCTAAAACGGGTATAAAGAACCAATCCAGTTGACAATACGATCAAAAACAATACGCTGTAAATGATGATTCTTTCTATCTGCCATGACTCATTGGATTTATCCGATAACTGACGAAATGGATCACCGGCAGTTTCGGCTAAGCCTCCACAACCACAAACCCAACTGCAATACCATCTTTTACCATAAAAGTAAGTCAGTACCGGAGATACAATTACAATCAATAAGACTCCCCAAACCAACATCGTTCTTCCTAAAAATCCGCCATCCAACATATTGTTGAGGTGCCAATCTTCAAAGAAATAATAATTCAGTGGCCAGATATTTTTCAGGTCTTTGGCAAAATAAGCCTTATCGTTGTTCAACGCTTCCAATATTTCAGGCAATAAAAAAGCAAATGCCAATTGGAAGAACATCACTGAAAGTGTTCTGATGATCTGATATTTATTATAGCGATACTTGTAAATAAACTTGATACCCATCAGTAATATCGCAATAGTATAAAAAACACCATAGACAAACCACTGACTGGCGGGTTGCCCTTTAATAAACCTGCTCAATGGATCGAATAAAGCTATTAATCCTTTATTGCCATCTTCTAAAAAACCCAAATACTGTGGAAACCAATACAAAATCACATAAAAACCGGTGATTATGATCGCAGCCATCCAGCCGATCATTCCACCACTAGTCAAACTTCTGAAGAAAACGCCATTGTTTTTGATTCCTTCCGTTTTGTTCTTGTAAGTCGCCATTGAGAACAATACAGATCCAACCGAAATACTGAAAACTGACAAGACAAGAAAGTAGATCTTAGGCTGTACAATCACTCCAAACAGCGCTAACAACAAAATCAAAAAACCTACGCCCACGATTGCCAAACTTGCTTTTTGACTAAGTCTGAGAGGCTCTTGAAAAGCATCTACTATTGATAGACTTTTATGGGAACGATCACTCATGCTTCTGAAGGCTTAAAAATTTTAAAAAATGATTTCAGTCCTGACGCCACCTTTTCCTGAATGCGATTTTCGGGATATCTTTTGTTGAAGGCTTCCTTTAAGAAATACTCATATTGATCGTAAAATTCCGGATCAAAATTAGCCGCCGGTAAATGCTCGATCACATATTTGATATCTCTTTCTTCCTCCAAAAATTGATTAAACAGATGGTGTCTATAGCGTAACCCAAATAAATTGGCACCTAAAAACCGCTTACTTTCTTGATCATATACTAAGCGAATGCTTTTTTCATGACTGCTATGCTCCCAATAAAAATCACTTTGGCTATCGACTTTTTTAGCCGGAACCGTACCGTAGGTTTGGTATTCAATATCTAAAAACTTTGCAGAATTAAACCAATATCCCGGTTGATAAGGCATTTTATTGCCGCAAATGATCTGCGCCAAAGAGGCACCATGCATTTTGCCGGTATACCAAACTTGTTCAATCGCTTTCCTTCCCGGTAAGGGGTCTTTAAACTCTGCACAATCACCAATTGCATAAATATCTTTGATATTGGTTTCAAAATAAGTATTAACCAACACTCCTTTATTGGTCTCAATAGCAGATGACTTTATGAACTCAATATTAGGATGCACTCCAACTGTTAAACCCACGAATTGACAATTGATTGTTTCTCCTTCAGTAGTGATCACTGCCCCTACCTTGCCATCACTGCCCGCCTTTATCTCTTTTAATTCGGAAGACAAACGCAAGTCAATATGGTGTTTCCGGATATGGTTATTGATCATCTCTGACTCTTCGGCCGGTAATACATTGTTCCAAAAACTTGATTCCCGCACCAACATGGTCACCGGAATGGCTCTGGACAATAACATCTCCGCCATTTCAATACCGATCAATCCACCACCAATCACAACAGCTCTTTCAATATTTTTGGTGTGATCGTTCATCATTTCTAAATCCTGTAAACCATACAGTCCTTGAACACCCGGCAAATCCTGTCCCGGCCAATTAAACTTGTTGGAAGATGATCCGGTGGCGATCACCAGTTTATCATAAGCCATCTTACTACCATCAGAAAGCTGAATCTGCTTACTTTCCGGTTGAACTTGAACTACCTTGCCATATACCAAATCTATTCTGTTCTTCTCCCAAAACCAATCTTCATAAGGCTTGGTATCCTGATACCTCATATGCCCCATATAAATATACATGAGTGCCGTTCTGGAATAAAAATGATTGCTTTCATAAGAAATTACAGTAATGTCATGATTACCATTCTTGCGAATATGTCTCGCACAAGTAATACCTGATATGCCATTTCCTATAATTACTACATGCATAAACTGTAATTATTTAAGTTCGAGTCAACAATTTAAGGTTTAAATGATTCAAATGAAGTGTTTTAGGTGGAGAATGGTATAAAAATTGCCATTTTTGTTATAAACACAGATTTATGATACAAGCCATAAGATTAAATTCATAACAACCTTACTTAAATATTTTTCTTTGGCGAATACCGTTTGAACATTAAAAACAGAAAATATACAGATGAAACCATTTTTGATAATTCTCCTTTCACTTAGTATTTTTTTTACCGGACAGGCACAACAATTCAGAAATGCCGACTTATTGGCAATGATAGACCTTATCGACGAACATTTGAATTTAAATGAGTATCAAAAAAAGGAAGTTACCACAATTTTAGGTGATGCCTTACAAACATTTGAAAGCATACAACATTCCGACAAGACGGATATCGAGAAATTGAGTCTTATGGCTAAAAATCAAAGTACCACCAGGAGTCAACTGGAAGTGGTACTTAACAATGATCAATTAGAAGCCTATAAAGCTTTGTTGGACGGCACTCAGAATACTACATTATCTGTTACGTCGACCGCAACCGAAGTTCCAACTTCTCAAATGAACAGCAATAACACCAATGTTGTTGTAGATGGCAGCGCTGCTTCTATTGCCAAAAAACTAGGGTTTACCGGTAATGCCAAAGACCAATTTATTGTTGCTTATGATCGCCAGCAAGCAGCTATTGAAAGTGTTAAAAATAGTGGTATTATCACTACTGAATCCGGAATTGACTTGTTGACCAGTATTTTGGTTACTGATTTTAAAATCATTGATCTTGGAGGAAGATCCACTTATGAAAACTATTTTCAACTAAGATCAAGCGGACAGTTAAGTCCGGATGGTTCCGCTTCGAATGGTCAGGACGTAGATATTGCTCAAGTGTATCAGTTGTACGATTTAAAAACAGCACTTAATCTTTCCGATCAACAAACAGATACTTTTATTCGATTAATTCTAGAAAGTGAAGCCGAGAAAAGAGAGATCAAAAGTCAATACAGCGGTTCGGAAAGAGCCAAAAAGTTAAAAGTTTTAGAGAACAAAAGTCTTCAACAACTGCAACAATTATTGACTACGGAGCAAATTCAAAAATTAGGACAGATTCTGGGAGGGTAATGAAATATTCTCCAAAATCAAAATGTGCCATATATTTGTATGATACTATCCAAAGTCATAATTTCAGCCACATGAGGGTATTTGTCATTTTTATTATGATCGCCGTAAGCATGGCGGGTTGTCAAAAGATCAATTCTAAGGCATCGGTAAAAATTAACGACAGTGTAATTGTTCATCAGAAAAAACTGATGGCAACCTTGGAAACATTTGTACAAGCCCTAGAATCTAAGGACAGAATAGCCATTGAAGAAAGTTTAGCCAATTTAGAAGCAACCGCCAACAACGGATTGGAGGCTGTCAAAACAATGGAATCTCCCAACTGCGACGATCAATTTATTCCCGCATCCATAGCCTTGTTCGCTTATTATAAAAATGCCGTATCATCTGATTATCAAACCTTGGGATATTATTATGGTATTGATTCTATCTCCTATGAACAATATGATTCCTTGCAAATTCTAATTGACCATTTCAAAACCGATCAAAAGGCGGCCAATGAAAGCTTTCTCGAAGCACAAAAGCAATTTGCTGACCATTGTGATTTTAAGCTGGTGAAGCATGAGGATTAAAAGCATCTTAATTGCTCCTTTTTTATTGGTAATATTTTTTAGTTGTAAAGAGGCCGGCCATTGCAGCAAAGAGCAGGTTCTTAAAAATCAGGAAGCATTTCATTTAGCCTACCAAGATTGGAAAGAAGCACTCAACTACATGGATGCTGATGTTATCATGCCTTCAAATGTCCTGTTGGATTCGAGTTTTGTTATTTTCAGCAATTGCCGGTCCATTGACTTTGACCTCATTGCACAGGCAGATACCATAAGTACGATATATGCCAATCCGAATATTAACCGAAGCGATATTAAAAAGGCTGAAAAGATGATGTTGACTTTAGATAAAAATATGGCTGCTCTTAGTGCAAAGTAATTGTCCTGTCTACTCCGGAATGTACTTTTGTAAAGTAAATCCAAACGTGGTTCCGATACCGACTTCACTTCTCACATTGATGGTTTGATCATGCGATTCGATGATATTCTTCACAATGGATAAGCCTAGACCGGTGCCTCCCATTTTTCTCGCCCTACTTTTTTCTGCTCTAAAAAACCGTTCAAACAAGCGCGGCAGATCACTTTCTTCAATCCCGGGACCATTATCCGTTATCTCGATCAGTACCTGTTCATCCAAATCGTAGAATTGAATATCGGTTGTACCCGAATACTTTCCGTATTTAATGGAGTTGGAGATTAGATTCACCAAAACTTGTTCAATCTTGCTTTTATCGGCTACTACCATTAACGGACTTTTGGTTTTTCCGATTTGCATGGTGATATCTTGTTCATCCGCATAAATTTGCATGTTATTCACCACATCTTTAATGAGGTCAACGATATCAAAAGTGCTCAATTCCAACTTCAAGGAACCGGATTCATACTTCGACACATCTTCCAAATCCCTAACGATGGTGTCCAATCGTTCAATATTCTTGATGGCTTTTTTGAGAAAATTATCGCGAACGGCAAGATTATCCATACCGCCATCATCCAAAGATTCCATATACCCTAAAGCATTAAAAATGGGAGTTTTTAATTCATGAGAAACGTTACCAACAAACTCCCGTCGGTAAGTTTCCAGTTTTTTCAGCTCTCTGATTTGCTTGTTCTTATTGATCGCCCATTCGGCTACATCATGTTCAACCGTACTGATGATATTTCGATTGTTATCGCGTAACTCCCGATAAAATTTTCTGGGTTTCCCGATGGTTTTGTAGATGATCTTGATCTTACTGTTAACGAAGCGTTCTATCGCATATCGAATGACCACATAAGCCACTAAGAATACAATTGCCGGATAAATTAGAATTGGAAGTAAGGTTATATTGAGACTCAACATCAAGTTGATCCCGAAAAATATGGCTAAGCTAACTACAGTTATTAAGAATGAGGTTAATAATACAATTTGGCGCGGTGAAGGCGTTTTCATTGATTATTCCTGCATTTGCTCATTAAACTTATAGCCAATACCTTTAACTGTTTTGATTAAATGATCTCCTAATTTTTCTCTTAACTTTCTGATATGAACATCAATAGTTCTATCTCCTACAATGATGTCTCTACCCCAAATTTCATTTAAGATCTCATCTCTTTTAAAAACCTTGCCCGGTTTAGAAGCTAAAAGATACAGCAATTCGAATTCCTTTCTTGGAACCGTCATTTCTTCACCTTTCCAGATTATGACATATCGTTCTCTGTCAATTTCCAGATCAATCACTCTGATATAGTTAGGCTTAGTATCTTTTGAGTCGTATCGTCTTAACAGCGCTTTTAATCGGCTGATCAATACTCTTGGTTTTATCGGTTTGCTGATGTAATCATCTGCACCCGTTTCAAATCCGGCTATCTGAGAATAGTCTTCTGTTCTTGCCGTCAAGAATGCAATGATGGTATGCTCAAACTGTGGCAATTCTCGAAGTGCTCGACAAGTTTCTATACCATCTAACTCAGGCATCATCACGTCTAACAAAATGATATCCGGTTGTTCTTTTTTTGCCGTTTCGATAGCAGCTTTACCATTATCTTCCGTAAAAACTTCGAAACCTTCTTTGTCCAAATTGTAGCTTAAAAACTCCAAAATGTCTCTTTCGTCATCAACGACTAATACTTTATAACTAATATCTGACATATGCCTTTTTTATTTGAGCGACCGCTAATTTACTACTTTTGATTATAAATGACAGTTTTTTATTAATGAAATACCATATTCGTTAAATATCTTGCTTGTTTTACCTGAAAATCATTTAGCATTTCCTATTTTATTTGTGTCTGAGGTACTTAATTCTATTATATTCGCAAGCGATTTTTAGTTCAAATAGTGTATTTATGCAATATACTGATTATTTTTCCTTCAATCAGTTCATATTGTTACAGTTTACTTGATTAGCGCGATCAAGTGTTTAAAATAGAAAGAAATGAAAGGAATAGTTTTAGCAGGTGGTTCAGGAACCCGATTGTATCCAATAACTTATGCCATCAGTAAGCAAATCATGCCCATCTATGATAAGCCCATGATCTACTATCCGATCTCCACTTTAATGATGGCGGGCATCAGTGAGATACTGATTATTAGTACACCACAAGATATGCCCAATTTTAAAAGGTTGTTAGGGGATGGCAAACAGTTCGGATGTGAATTTACTTATGCCATTCAGGAAGTTCCTAATGGTTTGGCACAAGCTTTTGTGATCGGAAAAGAATTTATTGGTGGAGATAAGGTTGCTTTAATTTTGGGAGACAATATCTTTTACGGATCAGGATTGGAGGAGCTTTTAATGCAAAACAATGATCCGAAAGGGGGCATCATCTATGCTTATCATGTCAGCGATCCTGAGCGATACGGTGTGGTAGATTTTGATGACAATGGGGTGGCTATTTCGATCGAGGAAAAACCGCAGCATCCCAAATCAAACTTTGCTGTGCCGGGCCTCTACTTCTACGATAATGATGTGGTGGATATCGCCACTAATCTGAAACCTAGTCCAAGGGGTGAATACGAAATTACGGATGTCAATAAAGAATATTTGAAAAGAGGAAAGCTGAAAGTTTCCATTTTGGATAGAGGAACGGCGTGGTTGGATACCGGCACCTTTGATTCTTTGCATCAGGCTTCTCAATTTGTGCAGGTGATTGAAACCCGGCAAGGACTAAAGGTAGGCTGTATTGAAGAATTGGCTTATAAGAAAGGTTTTATTGATAAAGCACATTTAAAAAAATTAGCCGAACCATTGCTAAAGAGCGGTTATGGCGAATACTTGATGAATTTAATTCGATAAATGGCAAAAATTCTGGTTACCGGCGGATGTGGTTATATTGGTTCTCATACCATTGTTGACTTAATCAACAACGGCTTTGAAGTGGTTTCAATTGATAATTTATCTCGATCACAGGCTTCCATATTAGATGGTGTCAAGAAGATTACCGGAAAAGAGATTCAAAACTTTGAAGTTGACCTCAGTAATGATGGGGAGTTAAAATCCATTTATAAGGATCTTAAAGATATTGATGGCATCATTCATTTTGCCGCCTATAAAGCCGTTGGAGAATCTGTGGAGCATCCTTTACTATACTATAAAAACAATATCGGATCGCTGGTTAATATTTTGGAAGCCTCTAAAGCTTTAAACATCCCTCATTTTGTTTTCTCATCCTCTTGCACTATTTACGGAAACGTTCAAAAACTTCCGGTGGATGAAAATGCTCCTATGGGAATGGCAGAGTCTCCTTATGGCATGACCAAACAAATGGGGGAAGCAATTGTCAATGATTTTGTTAAAGCCAATGCCGACCATCAATCCATTTTGCTGCGATATTTTAATCCTGTTGGCGCACATTACAGTGCTGAAATCGGAGAACTTCCTATTGGGGTGCCTGCTAATTTAGTGCCTTATATCACGCAAACAGCTATGGGTATCCGACAAGAACTAACCATCTTTGGAGATGATTATGACACACGAGACGGCTCTTGTATCCGCGATTATGTACACGTAATGGATATCGCCAATGCCCATACCAAAGCGCTGCAATACATGTTGGATGGTAAAATGCAACAAAATTGTGATGTCTTCAATTTAGGCACAGGTAATGGTGTTTCTGTTTTAGAGGCAGTGGCTTCTTTTGAAAAAGTAAACAATCTAAGCCTTAACTATAAAATCGGGCCAAGAAGACAAGGAGATGTTGTTGCCGTTTATGCGGACAATTCAAAAGCAATCCAACAATTGGGCTGGCAAGTGCAATACGACTTGGATGAAATGATGCGAAGCGCATGGGAATGGCAGAAGAAGTTAAGTTCTTAAAACCACCTTATACTCCCAAGAAAAACTCAAAAGTGCTTATAAACTGAAACTTATTTCTTTTCTCCTTTCTCTGCTAAAACAGCTTGTTCACCAAATACGGCAATCTTAATTTTCTCTTCCACCTCACTCATCATTTCAGGGTTATCCTCCAACAGTTCTTTAACCGCTTCTCGGCCTTGGCCTAATTTAGTATCACCATAGCTGTACCATGTGCCGCTCTTCTGAAAAATGTTTAAATCCACTGCTTTATCGGTTATTTCACCTGATTTTGAGATTCCTTTACCATACATGATATCAAACTCTGCTACTTTGAAAGGAGGTGCCATCTTATTCTTTACCACTTTCACTTTAACATTGTTTCCTATCAATTCTCCGTCTCTGTCTTTGATCGAACCGGTTCTTCTGATATCCAATCTTACAGAAGCATAAAATTTAAGTGCGTTACCGCCGGTAGTGGTTTCAGGACTTCCAAACATTACCCCAATTTTCATCCTGATCTGGTTAATAAAGATGCAAGTACAACCCGTTTTATTGATCGCTCCGGTTAATTTTCTCATAGCTTGCGACATCAACCTGGCTTGTAAACCCATTTTAGAGTCGCCCATATCGCCTTCCAGCTCCGCTTTAGGTACCAAGGCAGCCACGGAATCGACCACCACAATATCCAATGCCCCTGAGCGAATGAGGTGTTCTGCTATATCCAATGCTTGCTCTCCATGATCAGGTTGGGAGATCAATAAATTATCGATATCTACACCCAAACTTTGAGCATAAACCTTATCAAATGCATGTTCCGCGTCGATCATGGCCGCTATTCCACCTTTTCTTTGTACTTCTGCAATGGCATGCATGGCCAAGGTAGTTTTACCGGATGCTTCCGGCCCATAGATCTCAACAATTCTTCCTCTTGGAAAACCTCCAATACCCAATGCAATATCCAATCCTAAGGATCCTGAAGGAATAACATTTTCAATGGCAGAAACCTTTTCTCCCAATTTCATTATTGTTCCTTTACCATAAATCTTGTCTAATTTGCCCAGTGTCATTTCCAGGGCCTTTTGCTTATCGTCTTTTGATCCGGCCATCGTTCTGCTTTTTATTGTTATTAGTTATACTAAGATTACTTTTTACTTAAAATTCCATAAATCAACATCCATTTTTTCCAAATCACGCTCAAACTAGGTTGTAAATTCACAAGAATACATACCGCGAAGTA
>JAGQYH010000019.1:15048-17792 GCA_020436175.1 Bacteroidota bacterium | reverse complement strand
GTTTCCCAACCGTATAAATTTTCTTCAACTTCTCCTTGAGTTCTTTTTCCATGCGGCTAAGGCAATTGCCCTTAAATTCCAAAGGAGAAAGATTGATTTCTAAATTGAATTTGGGTAACTCGTTGGTGATCTGGTCATCCTTGAGTTCGGCGAGCAGTTTTTGTGCCAAGGGAGCGGGTCGATAGGCTGAATTTACCAAACAAATCTCTTGTTCTGCTCCAATTCTTGTAATGCCTTTTTCAAATTGATCATTGGCGATCATCAGTTCTACGGCCTTAATATCTTGCAGCAGATGATGAGTGAATTTCTGTAATGCCGCTTTATTAGTCAGCTTCCCTTCAAGGTGTTTATCCATGATCGGTTGTTATAGCGTGAAGTTCGATTTTAGTACATTCAGCACTATAATACTAATTATTGAACAATTTATTAGAAATTAGCGTTCTTTGGCAGAACAAATAATTGATTGTGGCTTATCAGAAGAAAGAATTATATCAGGAAGAAGTTTCAAAGGAATTGCAAAAGCATTATAAAAATGTTTTATCGCTAATAGGGGAAGATGCAGAAAGGGAAGGGTTGCAGAAAACACCGGAGCGGGTTTCGAAGGCATTGCAATTCATTACACAAGGCTATGAAATTGAACCGGTAGAAATTATTAAATCCGCTTTGTTTCAAGAAGATCACCGACACATGGTTATTGTGAAAGATATTGAGTTGTATTCAATGTGCGAGCACCATATGTTACCCTTTTTTGGAAAGGCACATGTGGCTTATATTCCTGACGGAACGATTACAGGACTCAGTAAAATAGCCAGAGTGGTTGATGCTTATGCCAGACGATTACAAGTTCAGGAAAGATTAACCACACAGATCAGAGATTGTATCCAGGAGGCATTAAATCCTTTGGGAGTTGCCGTTGTCATAGAAGCTAAGCATTTATGTATGATGATGCGTGGCATTGAGAAGCAAAATTCGGTGACAACTACGTCAGCCTTTACAGGGGAGTTTGAAAAAAATGCTACCAGAGCTGAGTTTATTGACTTGATCAGTTCAAGGTTGAGCTAAGGGAGATTAGATTGTCCTAGTGTTTGAAGTGTTTGTGACACTAATTGCTCTAATTTTCACCAATTTCTTAAGTATCGTTTTATAAGAAGAATAACAGATTTTGCGTCAATCCGTGAAATTCGTGTCTCAACAAAACAACACCATTCATCCCACTAGAAGAATTTTCCAACCATTACTTTATCCGTTTGGTCTTTAATCTCTTCCGGAGTGTAGACACCATCTTCCAAAATGAATTTTGTGATCAGGTAGTTTGGTATCTGTTCCTTAGAAAAATTATCAATTTTGATATTGTCCGGTGCTTTTTTCCAAATCGATCTATCCGGTAATTTACCATCGCCAATAATACTACTCAAAACATTTTGAGGGAAGTATTTGGTATTCAATATTCTTCTGCTATCCGCCAATAAGAAAATAGGTCGTTTGTAATATTTGGCAGAGGCTATCAGCGTGTGGGTGCCGGCATGACTAACAAAATCTTCTCTCAGGATCAATTCACACCCAATTAAAACATAGTCGATTTCCGGCAAGACTTGTCCCATAGCATTGTCTTCCATGAAATGTACTTCATAACCAATCGCCGCAATTTTTTCAGCCTGTTGCTTGCCTTCTTCTCCCGGACGGCTGATGGTTTGATATACTTTGACTTTTTTGCCTTCAACGATCAATAACTCTGCTAAAGAAACCACCGATTTTTCATGTCCATGCAGTAAAATGCTGACTTCCTCATTAAAATCGATATGTTCAAACGCTAACTTGGCAGTTTTTCGATCAACATTTTTCCATCTTTCGTGATAGACTTCCAGTAGCTCTTTGAGCACCGGCGGTTGATTATCCGGATCTAATTTTAGCAAAAAATGGTTGAAATAGTGATTGATGCCGGCAATGTTCGGTCTTGTTTTGATCAGCGTCATTAAGCCGTTGATCATGTCTTTTACGGATTGCGAGACTTTACTGTCTTTCAATAAACTCCGAAGCGCATCCACTGTTTTAGCAATTCTATTCACTTGCTGGATAGGTTCCATCAGCTTGTTACCACTGACCGCTTCTTTTAATTGTTTAAATATATCCATAAATAATGGAGTTGAATTTAATGCAATACTTTGTATTTCAATCATAGAAGCGTCAACATTTACTTATTTTAGTGGAATAAATTGATTTGTTTATTAGTTTAAGTCGTTTTTCATAAATGATCGACTCGTTTTTCTAATTTTGTAGAACAAGACATTGCGCATGACAGTAATAAGAAACAATTGGACAAAGGAAGAAATTAGTGATATCTATTACAGCCCGATCATGGAATTGGTTTCCAGGGCGCATAAAGTACACGAAGCCCATCAAAAAGTGGGAGAGGTTCAGGTTTGTACACTTTTATCGGTAAAAACCGGCGGTTGTCCTGAAGATTGTGCCTATTGCCCGCAAGCTGCCCGATACAATACGGATGTTGAGGTTCATAAATTGATGAATGTAGAGGCTGTTCTAGCCAGTGCCAAAGAAGCCAAAATGGCCGGTTCTACCAGGTTTTGCATGGGAGCAGCCTGGCGAGAAGTGCGCGATAACAGAGATTTTGATAAGGTGATCGAGATGGTAAAAGGCGTAAGTCAATTGGATATGGAGGTTTGTTGTACGATGGGAATGTTAACCGACAGTCAGGCCAAAAAATTGAAAGAAGCCGGCTTATATGC
>JAGQYH010000019.1:0-14949 GCA_020436175.1 Bacteroidota bacterium | reverse complement strand
TGGTATCAGTGTGTGCAGTGGCGGTATCATTGGAATGGGGGAGAGCGATGAAGATAGGATAGGAATGTTGTTTACACTGTCTAATTTGCCGGAACATCCTGAATCGGTGCCTGTTAATGCATTGGTACCGGTAGAAGGCACGCCATTATCTGAACAACCGAGAGTGAGTGTTTGGGAAATGCTGAGAATGATTGCTACGGCTAGAATTATTATGCCTAATGCCATGATCCGTTTAAGTGCCGGACGATTGCAAATGCCGGTGAGCGAACAGGCCTTATGTTTTATGGCCGGCGCCAACTCAATATTTGCGGGAGATAAACTCCTAACGACAGCCAATCCTGCATTTGCCGACGATAAGGCTATGTTTGAGTTATTGGGATTAAAACCGAGAGCCGCCTACAAAGAGGAAAAGGTAGCTTTAACTACATCGTAAAATTTACTCGGTGGATTTTGAAAAGCGTATAAAGGACCTCCTGGATGCCAGAAAGGATAAACAGGAGTATCGACAGCTTTCTCTTCAATCATATCCGATAGACCTTACTTCAAATGATTATTTGGGACTATCCAAATCGGCATGGATAAAAAATAAAGTGTCGGAATCTTACCAAAAAAGTTTCCAAAGAAACGGCGCCACAGGTTCCAGATTGTTGAGTGGTAATTCCCAATATATTGAATCGTTGGAAGCCAAAATTGCAGACTTCCATCACGGCGAATCTTCCCTTATCTTTAACTCTGGCTTTGATGCTAATTTGGGGTTGATCTCCACCATTTGCAGAGGTGAAAATGATGTTATTATTTACGATGAATTGGTTCATGCTTCCATTCATCAAGGTATCAAGTTGAGCGGTGTTACGGGAGTGTTGTTTCAGCACAATAATGTGGCAGATTTGGAGATGATTTTGAAGCAAAATGCACATGCCAATTGTTTTGTGGTGATAGAAAGTTTTTACTCTATGGACGGTGATAAAGCCCCTCTAAAAGATATCGTAGCATTGAAGCAAAAGTATCAATTTGAACTCATCGTTGACGAAGCACATGCGCTTGGAATATTTGGACAACAGGGTAGAGGCTTGTGCAATGAAGCCGGAATTGAATCGGATTGTTTGGCAAGAATTTACACATTCGGTAAAGCCATGGGCACGCATGGTGCGGCGATTGTTGGCAGCAAAATCCTTACAGAGTATCTGATCAATTTTTGTAAACCGTTTATCTATTCTACGGCGCTTTCTAGTCATAATTTGTGGAGCGTGGAACATAGTTATAAATTTATTTTAAAGAATGATATTCAATTAGTTAAGTTAAATAATATCATTGAATACTTTAAGTATATTTTTGAACATCAAAAATGGGTGGAATTGATTGGTGTAGGACCTGTTTTCGGACTCAAAATAGGTGATGCTAAAAGTACGCGAGAGATGGCCAAAAGATTAAATGAACATGGATTTGATATTCGCCCCATTGTTTATCCAACCGTGGCTCGCGGCAGTGAACGATTGCGAATTTGTTTGCATAGTTACAATACAAAAGATGAAATCGACATGCTTTTTAAAGTGTTAAAGGAAATGCATTTATGATCGGTCAGCAGCAAATATTATTTGTTTCCGGTATTGGAACAGAAGTGGGAAAAACCATTGTTTCTGCCATTTTGGTGGAGGCGTTTCAGGCAGATTATTGGAAACCGGTTCAGGCTGGTTTAGAGGGTGTTACAGACGCTGAAAATATATCTGTTTTAGCACCTCACCATGGACAGGTTTTTGAGGAGAGATTTCGACTAAAAACACCTATGTCGCCAGATGCTTCAGCAGCCCGTGATAATGTCAAAATTAAGGTTAAGGATTTTGAATTACCCGAGACAAAAAACCACCTCATCGTGGAAGGCGCAGGAGGCTTATTGGTCCCCTTAAATGAAAGCGAAACAGTAATCGATCTTATTCAGCATTTATCCATTCCGGTGGTGTTGGTTTCACGTCATTATCTGGGCAGTATCAATCATAGTCTTTTAAGCATTGAAGCATTAAAAGTCAGAAACATTCCGATTGAATTATTGGTGTTTGTTGGCAATCATCCGGAAACAGAAACGTCTATTTTGCAACATTCGGGTATTAAAAAGTACATTATCATCCCTGAAGTGAAGGAAATGGATTCGAGATTTATTATGGATCAGGCCAAAAGAATCAATTTTTTATAAACCAAGAACACCTCAGCAAGTTCTTCAACTTACCGAGGTGCCGACATTCTTCTCGTCTTGAAGTTTACATGATCTTAAATGTAATATGTTGAAGATTTCTCACTTCGCCATCGGGACCTTTCACTTTTATATTCTCAAAGGCATATCGATCTCCCGGATTAGCTCTCTGAACATGGTTGAGCATGGCATTGCTAAAGTTAGATCGGTCTGAGTTGGTCACCGCAATTTGATTGTTTTCAGGCATATATACCATATCAAAATTCACTACTTGATACTTCAAATCAAACACGAAATCTTTCATCTCGGCATTTAATCCCTTTTGAGCTCTGAATTCTGCTGCTCTAACATTTCCACCGGAACGTTTGGCCACCTCCGCGATTGGATCAGGCACACGTTTTACTCTGAAGGGAAACTCTCCGTGTGTTCGGCCTTTATCATCTTTGATAATGATCTTAGTATCACCCAATTGTGAAACATTTACCAAGTATTGACCATTCACTTTTTTGATGCTGCCATTGGTAATGGAAACTTGTAAATCTTGTGTAAGTACTCCGGCAGCAGAGGCAGTAATGGGATTGTCCAAACCTTTATATAAAACGTTCATTTTGGTTGGACTGACATTGGCAAATGGATCCGAAACAGTGTACGAAAAATTATCGAAGGGTATGATGTCCGTTTTTCCGGTAGTAGTATTGGTAATGGCAATATTACCATTGATGGACTTTTGCCCTACAGTATTAGCCAACTCTTCAAAATTAACCATACCATCTGGTCCTGGACGATAGGTTTTGCCATTGGCAGTGATGACAATATTGTCCGTTTGAGAACTGGACGCCGATAGGAATAGGTCGGCCTTGAATTTTTCTCCTTTTAAAATGTAAGTGGAAGGCGCTACGATCTTAGCTTTAAAATGTCAAATGGGATGCCGGTACCGGTTAATATTTTTAACTCTTCGATCAATTTGTTCTCGGAACTTCTGATGTCAGATTGAATTTGACTCAGCATGGCAATAGCGCCGGCGGAAGGCATTTTATCGAAGGTGTTCATCACCCAGAGTTGTTCATCAGGTTCTTTGTAGATCAAGTCGTAAATGGGCAAGGAAGTGATCAATTGATCAAATGATCCCTCACGCAAATCCTCCATTTTCTCTCTCGGAAAAACTTCTGTCATTTCTTTTAAAGCGTTGGAGATTTTTGATTTTAACTCAAATGCCATTCCGTCATTGATGCCATTTTCATTGCCTTTTACTAAAATCTCATTAGTGATTACCGTCTCTTCCGGACTTTAAATTTTTCCGTTTTCATCTACACCAACTTCGGTTTTGATTTTCACTTTAATGCTTTCAATAAAGTTGGTGAGGTTTTCGGTGGATTGATGAATAGAACGTGACTTCGCAGCATATTCAACGGCCAGTTGGTCGCCATTGGCACCCTTTTGTTCAATGGCAGCAATACTGCCTAAGGTAATGCCTCCCAATGCTACACTGGAGTCTTCAATGCCTTCATTAATGCGTAAAAATGCTTCTGTTACTTCTTTGGGGATTTGTAATGCCAATAATGCCAACAGGACAATATACATTACATTGATCATACGTTGCCGTACTTGTTTTGGAATAGCCATAGTTTAGGTTTTAAATGGTTAATAAATAAATACTAACCGATAACCGCTTCCGACTTCAGGCAATGGTGGGTAACTGCAACAAGCAGCAACGATAAACTTCCGGCTTAAAAAATGGTGTAATGGTTTGGCAACTGTCTCAACAAATTGATCGATCAAAGTTATGTTAAGAACTGTTAAGGCTATAACTGAGTTTTGGTTGATGTTATTGTGTGGTGATGAATTTATTTATTCGTTGTTTAAAAACCCAAATCTTACAGTCATAAAAGTATTGTCTATTAAAGGAAAAATGAATTGAAGAAGCCTGGGCGTGAAATTGAATTTCAATAAAACTTAACAATATCATTTAGTCAGCAAACCACGGACTTTTTTTAATAATTGTTGCTCTTCAGTTTCCCAATCGTGGTACCAGTCCAATGCGGAGATAAAATAAGTGTCAATCCCAAACTTTTCGAGCATAGTTGTTTTAAACAGCAACATTCTATAAGCAGTGGAATGAGAAGGATGTTGATTTTCAGTAATGAGCGCTAAAACCGGTTTACCTTCTTTAAGCAAAGCGATCTCCAACACGAAACCACCATAAGTATAATTGTGCTGTACCGTTTCCGCATCATATTGAGCTAGTAAAGAAGCTAAAAGAAGTTGATGAAACAAGGGAAGGTTTTTGTATTCATGGTGATATTTTTTTTCGGCACATTGGCTGTCAACCAGTTCCAGCACCGAATTGATTTTAATGGTTTGCTGTTGTGATAAAGCTTCGGCATAACTCAAATAGGCATATAGCAAACCTTTGCCGGTATTGCCTTTTTGATTGATTTCTTCGATATAGCTGCTCTTAAACAGATCAGGAATAGATGAGAACACGGCAATTTTTTGTTTCGCCCGCGTAATCATTACATTCATCAATTGGTAGCCTTTACTTTGTGAAATCGGACCAAACAACTGCTTGAACTGCCCCTTTTTGTTAGGGCCGAAAGTTGTAGAGATCAATAAAATATCGCGCTCATCTCCCTGAATATTCTCCAAATTTTTCACAAACAAACCTTGTTCGATCAAAGCATCTAAGATTTTTGCACTTTTTTCATCTTGATAAGTGCGTTCCATCAACAGATCCCAAATTAAATTTCTTTGGCTAATGTTGAACGTGGCAATTCCAACACTTGGATAGATGCCATTCAACGGATGAATTTCATTGAACACATGATCCACCAAGGCAGTGGCCTCCTCAATATTCATTCTTTGCTCGTACAAACCGTTAATGGAATAATAGGCAATGGCTTGATAGTTTTCTTGTGGAGGCATTGGCACCAAACGACCGCCATAAAAAGCATTATTGGAGAAGGCGATCAAGTCAGGATGCTGTGAACGGTAGTGAAAATCCAAATAGGTAGACTCAAAATCACTATCCATACAATATTCCAGAAGAGAGTCACTTTCTGCTAAGAAATCATCCGAAATCCTATCGTTTTCTTCTTCCTCTTCCTCTGTTGCGGATAAGACAACATTGCTTTGAAAATAGGAGGTTGGAGGCATTTGATGTTTATCCCCGGAGACGATTTTAAAACGACCTCTTAGCAGTGCAGTAAAAGTATCTTCAATTCTTAACTGACTCGCTTCATCAAAAAAAACTAAGTCATATAAGTCTTTTTGCAAAGGGAATATGGAGCTGCAAACTGATGGATTAACCATTGTAACCGGAAAAATATGACTAAAAAGCTCGGTGTCGTGATGAATGATCTTTCGTAAAGAATTTCGACGACCATAGGCTTTATTTCTCCTATAGTTATAAAGGTTTTTAATGTTGGTTATCGTTCTTTTTTTAAGGATGCTCTTTTGTTTTTCCTCCCATAAAGCCAATATCTTTTTGCTCAATTGATTGGTTACTTTTTGATCGGAACTTCGGACGTTTTCTAATGTTTGCCTAACCTTATTATCAATGGGATGGCCTGATATATATTGATCAATGAATCGGCCATAATAGAAAACTTTGAATAATGGCAACCAATCTGCAATGTCGGCATGTTTTGAAAGGTCGGTTAGTAAAGATTTATAGGCAGATTGTTGGATTAGATATCTACGCCATGGCAGATAGATGTCCAAATGATGTATATGGTCATGTATAGGTTGAAGTATCTCGACGAATTGCTTCAAAGGTGATTGGAGTGTTGAAAGCTGTTCAATAGTTTCGACTTCAGGAAATTCGAATTGGATATATTTTTCACGTTCAAATAACTCCATTAATTGCTGATATTGATCTACTGCAGATTTTTGCTCCATCTGCAACTGTTTTGCTTTTTTAAAAAATGGCGATTGTAATTTTAACTGAATAGGCTTCCAACCTTTTAAAGCATTGAATAATTCTCCACCCGATTCTAAACCATTGGTTAGGATGGAGAGGATAGTAGAAGCCAAAGTAAGCATTTGGTCAATCTGTTCCGGTAGCAGATCAATCGATGTTTTATCGTTAAAATGGCTATCCTGGATCGCTTCAAAAGGAATGTCTTTGCCGGCCAAAGGTCGAAACAAAGCGTTGGCTTTGGCAACAATATCTACTAAAACTCTGAATTCTTCATAATTCAGCAGAAGGTCTTGTGATGATATTTTCTGCAAGGATTTCAGTCCGTGATTTAGAATTAATTTTTGACGTTTAGCAATTAGTGCGATCAATTTGTCATCACCAAAGCATTTTACATTGAGTGCTTCCATGTGCTCATTGATCAAGGTTCTGTCTTTTAAATAATCCGACAAATTTTCCTCAAACTCATAATGTCTGAAATCTACGGTGGTGTCACTTCTGGTGTCCAATAAATGCCTTACTTTGTCCACTACTGCTTTTCTGTCACTATGCACATCTTCAATGATCATACACAACTCTGCCAAATGATGGTTGGCCAAATTCTTATATATAATGTCGAGTGCGGTTTTCTTTTCACAAACTACCAAACAGGTTTTTCCGTGGTATAGCGCATTCGAGATCAAAGCAGTTAAAGATTGGCTCTTTCCGGTACCGGGAGGACCTTGTATAACGATCTTTTCATTTTGATGGAGGGTGTTTAAAATGGACTCCTGACTGGGATCTAATGGAACGATGGATAAAGGCGCAACCGATTTGATTTCGTTGTCGATGACATCTTCCGATGATACCAAGCTTTCGTCTTTGTCGATCAGCAATTCAATATCTTGTATGATACTTTGCTTTTGAGTTTTGTACAATCCAAAAATGCCAGACCATCTGATCCAAGGATCATCTTTTGTAATTTTCTCAATCGATGCTTTGTTCGTACCGGGAAGGATCAGTAACTCTTCATCGAAAGAGGAGGCGGTTGTACCCAATTTTTCCAGCATTAGTTTTGCAATGGCCAATAACTGGCTTTCACTGATGATGTTTTCTTCCAGCAATTCAAGAATGTCATCCATTTGAATATGCTCATACGTCTCAATATGCGATCGAAGTACTTCATTGAAGATTACAGGATGGTTTTCATTTCGGCTGATGGTCCAATGATTACTTTTATGGCTGTCTTTCACCAAATCCAAATACCAGATCAATAACGGAGCTTTTAATATTTTATCCGTGTTGGTTGGATCTCTTTTGATCAACAAGGGATAGCCGAAGGCAAAGGTTTTTGTGCCATGTTCCAGGAACTCATCTTGTTGTTGGTAGAAAATAGCATTTAAAGTTTTGACGATTTGATGAGCCGTTTTTATCTCTTCTTCCGACTTTTTTTGAATGAGTTTAAAATCTATGGAGATATTAAAATTGAACTTGTCTTTATCTAAAAGCTGCTGAATAAATTTATAATGCAAACTTTGATCAATATTGATCAAGTCAAACAAATCTAAGCGGGCAAACCTGCCGGGCAAGGCATTTAAGTGAATGGATCTGCTACTGCCTGTCTTTAACTTTAGTAATAATTTTTCAAGAAATAATTTACTGGATGTCAATTGTATTGTTTTCAGCGAACAAGTAAGGCTAACGTTCAGTTAATTGATCACAGTAAGCTATAATATTGGCGAATATTTCCTCTTTTTCCGGTTCGTTGTGCAATTCATGATACATTTTCGGAAAAGTTTCCAAAGTTACATTATTGCCGGCTTTGGCATAGAAATCTTTACTGGCATTGTAATCGGTTAACTTATCTTCTTCGCCATGCAAAATATAAAGCGGCACTTTTACCTCAGCAGCATGTTCTATGGCATATTCACCGGTTTCGAGTAGCGACATTCCCAATTTGGCCGACATGTTATTATGCACCAATGGGTCATTGATATATTTTTGTACCACTTCCTTATCTCTTGAAATATATTCCGGTGGAACTTTGGCTTTGTCAGGGAAAGCGCCCCAAATGTTTTGCATTATCCGCCCTAAAAACAGCTGAAAGGCCGGTGGTGGCTCAGCAGTTCTAAAAAATGGTCCGGTAACTATACTGCCTAAAATGTCGGGTTGGTGTCTGATGAGATAATTGACAACGATGCCACCTCCCATACTGTGACCATATAGTATAATCTTGGCTGCCGGAAAAATATCGCGTGTTTTCTCCAAAAAGATATCGATATCTGACATCAATAATTCGTAATTAGGCGTGTGTCCTCTTTGTCCGCCGGATTGTCCATGACCTCTGTGATCTAAGGCGATTACAGAATACCCGTTTTGGCAAAACATCTCGGCTACATGATGGTATCGGCCACTATGTTCTCCATAACCGTGAACCAAGGCTATAACAGCTTTCTGGTCCTCATCTGTTTTCCAAACCTGACCAAATATGCTTAATCCGTCTTTGGATGTCCATTTTAAATTTTCGTGTTTCATCAGTATGTTTTCTGTTTTATAATGGTCAAATGTTTTTCGTCTAATGACTCATTTCGTATGTTCGTTTGAACTGTTTAATCACTTATTGTATCGAATTTACTATTAACTAAGTTGTTTTTACAATTTTAAGAGTAGAATAATTGACAGATTACAGCCATAGTTGATAAGCCTATTATTATCACAATTAAATCGTGGTTATCTTGTGTATTATTCGCCTTCATGTTAAGGGCATAACAGGAACAATTAAAACAAATGAAAGTGTTAAAGATCATTCTATTGTTGGCGCTGATCGCGGCGGTGTACGTCGTCGGTTCTATTCTATATGGAACATTTACAGACTATCAGCCGGAAGAGAAAATTGTGATCGAACCGTCTAAAACTTCAGATTTGGCGATCACCAATGATTCTCTGGTATTTTATATTTGGAATATTGGCTATGCAGGTTTAGGAGCGGAGTCTGATTTTTTCATGGATGGCGGTTCTTCTACTCGTGTGTCAAAAGATCTTACCAATAAAAACCTGAATGGCATTCAAGAAACGTTGAGTAGCTGGAAGGATGCAGATTTTATATTGTTGCAAGAAGTAGATGAAACGGCTAAAAGAAGTTATGGTGTCAATCAATTTACAAGTATTGAAAAAGGATTGCCTGAAAATTGGTCGGGTGCATTGGCATTTAACTACAGAGTGAATTACATTCCGGTTCCTCTATTAAAGCCTTATGGCAAGGTGATGGCAGGATTGGCAACCTATACTCCTTATCACAGCATTGAAAATACCCGTTATCAGTTTCCGGGTAAATTCAGTTGGCCCAAGCGTATCTTCTTTTTGGACAGGTGTTTTTTGATTCAACGATTTCCTATTAACGGCAAAGAATTGCTTGTAATCAATACACACAATTCGGCCTATGATAGTGATGGCACTTTGAAAGCCGGTGAAATGGCCTATTTAAAAGAATACATCACCAAAGAATATGAAAAAGGAAACTATGTTTTGGTTGGTGGCGATTGGAATCAATGTCCTCCTGGTTATGATTGCTACGGAGATTTTACACCGGAGGAAGTTGGCTACGAGCAAAATAGTATTGCAGATGACTATATGCCGGCAGATTGGCAATGGGGATTCGATGCGAATACAAAAACCAATAGAAAGTTAGAGAAGGCTTATGAAAAAGGAAAAACGTTTACTACGGTGATCGATTTTTACTTGTTGTCACCCAATATTGAAGTAGTAAAAGTTCAAGGGCAAGACCTTGATTTTCAGTTTTCTGACCATCAACCGGTGAGATTAGAAATCAAATTGAAGTAAACATTTCAGTTTAAAGATCCACTGCACTGAGCTGATGCAATATTATGAATAACTAAAATATGATTATTTTAGCATAGATTACTTTTACCAAATCAACTTTAAATTTATCAAATGAAAAAAATTACTACACTCTTACCTATTTTATGTTTACTGTTTTCTACGCTCTATGCACAGGAGCAAAGAACTATTTGTGGTTATGATTACCTGATCGAAACCATGGCTGATCAAGATCCTAATTTTATGGAGGCTTACCAAAAGCATTTTGAAGAGTTCAAAGCTATTGGTGAAAACAGCAATCAAAGAGGAACAGTCTTAACCATACCGGTTGTATTTCATATTGTTTGGCACACCAACCGACCGGAAGAAAATCTAGATGACTCTGTGGTCTTGGATCAATTAAGAGTGCTAAATGAGGCTTATCGTTTTACCAATGAAGACAAAGTTAATTTACGAGATACTTTCAACACCATTGTAGATGATGCCATGATTGAATTTACTTTAGCAGGTGTAGTTAGAAAAGAGACCGCTATGAATTTCGGTTTTGGACAAACGGACAATGCCAAAAAGGAAGCCACCGGTGGAAGTGATGCTTGGGATACAAAACGTTATTTGAATATCTGGGTGTTTAAGTTACCCTCTTTGTTAGGCGGTCAATTGTTAGGGATGGCTTATCCTCCTCCATTTTTACCGAACTGGCCTTTCCCGACTAATTTGGGTGCCCCTTCTGCGGCAGTGGATGGAGTAATTATCGATTTTAGAGTATTTGGCAGTAATAATCCCAATAGTTTCGGCAGTTATGATGCCCAAGGACGAACTACTGTTCACGAAGTAGGCCATTATTTAGGCTTACGTCACATTTGGGGAGATGGTGTTTGCGGTGCGGATGATGGAGCAAAAGATACCCCTCGAGCCAATCAAAATTCTAACAACTTTGCCAATCCTTGTAATCCGGATAGAAATACATGTCATAATGAGCCTACTGCTGATGGTTTGCCCGACCGACCTGATATGTGGGAGAATTATATGGATTATTCAACCGAATCCTGCCAGGTTGCTTTAACCAAAGATCAGATTACTATCATGAGAGGTGCATTAGAAGGACCAAGAGCTTTATTGTTGACACCCATTACCACTTCTTTGAATATTGCCAAAAGCAAGAATTTTGGTGTGCATCCCAATCCGGTGTTCAATAATATAGCTAGGATTTATGCCAGTGATACACCCAATTCCATTGAAGTTTTTGATCTCGTAGGCAAAAGTGTTTACTATTCCGAACAAGTGGTGAATGGGCAGGAAATCAATTTTGATGGAATGCACAAAGGAATTTACTTGATCATGGCAACTTTCGATGATGGGAAAGCCACACAAAAAATAATATTGAAGTAGTAACCGTAAACTTTAAAAGATAAATGGGGGAGTGATGTATAATTTGCTTCCCTATTTTTTATTTTTAGCGAAAAGAAAGAAATCGTGAGTAAATATATTTTGTCCCTAGATCAGGGAACGACTAGTTCAAGAGCAATTTTGTTTGATAAAAAAGGAGCTGTTGTTGCTACTGCTCAAAAGGAATTCAGACAAATTTTTCCTAAACCGGGATGGGTAGAACATGATCCAATGGATATATGGAATTCACAATTGGAAGTCGCACGTGCGGTAGTGGCCGAAAACAACATTAGAATTGAAGAGGTGGCAGGCATTGGTATCACCAATCAACGTGAAACCACTATAGTATGGGATAAAACTACCGGAAAACCGATTTACAATGCTATCGTTTGGCAGGATAGAAGAACGGCATCCATTTGCGATCAGTTAAAAGCTAAGGGATTGGAAACAAAGGTGAGAAGTGCGACCGGCTTGGTAATAGATGCCTATTTTTCAGGAACTAAAATTAAGTGGATCCTGGATAATATTGAAGGGGCTCGTGAAAAGGCGGAAGCAGGAAAGTTGCTTTTCGGCACGGTAGATACCTGGTTGATCTGGAACCTCACAGGCGGTAAAACTCATGCCACCGACTATAGCAATGTTTCCCGAACCATGATCTATAATATCATTGACCTGAAATGGGATGATGACTTGTTGAAGGAATTAAATATTCCCAAAAATATATTGCCGGAGGTAAAGTCTTCCAGTGATAATTATGGTGTAACTCGGAAGGATTTGCTATTCGATAAAGAGTTACCGATAGCCGGTGTGGCGGGTGATCAGCAAAGTGCTTTATTCGGACAAGCATGTTTTGATCCCGGAATGGCTAAGAATACTTATGGAACGGGCTGTTTCATGCTGCTTAATACAGGAGATCAACCGGTGATATCTAAAAACGGATTGCTTACCACCATCGCCTGGGGCGTAAAGGGAAAAGTGGAGTATGCTTTGGAAGGTAGTGTATTTATTGCCGGGGCTGCCATTCAATGGCTGAGAGATGGATTAAAAATTATCGACTCTGCCCCTGATTCAGAATATTATTCTCTTAAAGTACCTGATACAGATGGTGTTTATGTAGTGCCTGCCTTTGCAGGACTCGGTGCACCGTATTGGGATATGTATGCCAGAGGAGCCATTTTAGGATTGACCAGAGGTACACGGAAGGCGCATTTAATAAGAGCCACATTAGAATCATTGGCCTATCAGACCTTTGATGTCTTGGAGGCGATGGAAGAAGATTCAGGCTTAAAACTAAAGAATCTGAGAGTGGATGGTGGTGCATGTGCCAATAATTTATTGATGCAGTTTCAATCGGACATTTTAGATGTATGTGTTGAAAGACCAAAAGTGATCGAGACAACAGCCTTGGGAGCAGCTTATTTGGCCGGCATTCAATTAGGTGTTTATACAGAGAAAGACATTGCTAAGAATAGAGATGTTGATGCATCATTTGTTCCGAAAATGGATAATGAGAAGAGAATTAAACTAATCAAAGGATGGCATAAAGCAGTAGATAGGGCACGTGCTTGGGAGGATTAAATAGCGCCTTAATTGTAAATGTTGTTGAGTCGTTACATTGTTTTAATACATGCGATATATATAATAACCGTAAGTTAACTATTAATTTTTGTTAAATTTTAAGGCAATCTAGTACTTTTGATCCAACTCAAAAAAAAATATAAAAATGAAAAAGGTATTAATTTTATTGGTAGCAGTAGTGTTTACATTCGGAATGCAATCTTGTAAGCAAGCACCTAAAGAAAGCGTAGAAGAAACTGTTGAGACAGTAGAAGAAGTTGTAGAAGAGGCAGTAGAAGAAGTAGAAGCAGTTGCTGATTCAGTAGGAGCTGAAGTTGAAGGAGTAGTTGAAGAAGCTACAGAAGTAGTTGATGAGCACGCTGGTCACGATCACTAGAATAAATCAACTTAAAAGAGAAGGGGTCAATTTTGATCCCTTTTTTTATGTCTGATATAATTGTAAACGATGTTGATTTGAATTTTTTTTCAGACGGAAAGCTTGGAAAGTAGGTAACAAAAACATAAAAGAATAAATGATTAGAATAAGACTTTGATAGTTGTATCTTTGCAGCCGCTTGGCGGGGTAGCTCAGACGGTTAGAGCGCAGGATTCATAACCCTGAGGTCGGCAGTTCGATTCTGCTCCCCGCTACTTGAAAGCTCCTTTTTTGAGGAGCTTTTTTTATTTAGTCTCGAGTTGATTGGCATTTCTTTGTCATTCAGAGTAAAGCGAAACCCCGTATGATTTAAATACGAATGCCATATGTAGTTAATAATACATGAGCAATTCGTAAATTGAAGCCACTATTGGATTTGAAAGGTTGCATCCTAAAAAGTAAAGCCCAATTACGCAGATCATGCCGTTCTCTTCGGATCGGTTAGCACACTCGCTTATTGGGCTTAAGAGGTAAAAGTAATTAATATTATTGGTATCATTTAGTTTGTTGTATAATTTAGTTCAAGCGACTGTAAGAGGACTGTAATTTAATACAATACTTACACCACTGTCATTCAGAGCATAGCGAAGAATCTCATAATAAGTTGCCTTGTACATAGGGCTAAAAACTTTTAAGGAATTTATAAGTTCTTACGTAGCTAACTAAAGTGAAATGTTGGTTTACGAGAAGTTCAATGGTTGGAATAAAAAAGCCACTCCTTTCAGTCGAGAGAACATCTAGTTTTCTCGTGGAGTGACTTTCAAATATAAATTTACTCATAAACTTTGAAATATATATGCTCTGATTAGTTTTTCAACTTGTTTACAGAATTTAAACGAAGAAAGGACTACAATTCAATACAATACTTACACCGCTGCCATTCAGAGCAAAGCGAAGAATCACAGTGTGAGTCGCTTTATTCATAAGGCTAAATTTTTTTAAGGAATTTATATGCTTTCTTCGTCGGGTTCAAAATTGTAATTTCATGTGAGACTGAACAACAATTAATGTATGCGAAGCTGCCTTTAGGGTGTTGTGAGTTGCTTTCAAAATTGTAATTTCATGTGAGACTGAACAACTCTTCGGCCAGCTCCTTTGGTGAATCAGTTGTTGTGAGTTGCTTTCAAAATTGTAATTTCATGTGAGATTGAACAACTTGATTTTTCTTTATTATTCATTGCTCTTGGTTGTGAGTTGCTTTCAAAATTGTAATTTCATGTGAGATTGAACAACATAAGCTTTTTCAATTCATATTCCAGTTTAGTTGTGAGTTGCTTTCAAAATTGTAATTTCATGTGAGATTGAACAACTGCAGCCGTTATCGTGTCCGTGTGTGTCGTGTTGTGAGTTGCTTTCAAAATTGTAATTTCATGTGAGATTGAACAACTGGATGCAATGAAAGCAGAAATGAAAAAGTGTTGTGAGTTGCTTTCAAAATTGTAATTTCATGTGAGATTGAACAACTAACCAATGAAATACAATCACTCTCAATGTGTTGTGAGTTGCTTTCAAAATTGTAATTTCATGTGAGATTGAACAACTAGTAGTGGAATGAAGGATTATTGGTTGCCGTTGTGAGTTGCTTTCAAAATTGTAATTTCATGTGAGATTGAACAACTGGTGACCTTGGCATTCAACGAGGTAGCCTGTTGT
>JAGQYH010000199.1 GCA_020436175.1 Bacteroidota bacterium | reverse complement strand
ACCATCCAATTTCAAATTAGCAATGTGAATTTGTTTTTTGAATGGTTTTAACAAATTGAAGTTGACCGTCAGTTTTTGAGCATATAGTAAGGTGTCGCCTTGTTCATCCAACTGAAGAAAGCCGTCGACCACTAAGCTTTTAGGAAATTTCAGATGAACTCTGTCAATAGAAGCTTCCCCTTCATTGTTGCTTTCAATTCGATCCAAAATTTTGTTGGAAACATAGGTTTGAATGTTGGGTTGTTGCAATAAAATAATAGCTGCGCCGAATATAATCAGGAAAAAAAGGAACAAATTTCCAATAATTTTAATTAATCTTCGCAGGTACTTATTTTTCAAAATTTGATTCCTTTTTTTGTAAAATTATCCATTAAACGAACAAATTACTATTTAGATGCACGAAGTTACAATTTTAGGTATTGAAAGTTCATGTGATGATACTAGTGCAGCTGTGTATAAGCATGGCAAAATGCTTGCCAACGTTATTGCCACACAAGAAATACATCGGCAGTATGGCGGTGTTGTACCCGAATTGGCGTCTCGTGCTCATCAGGAACAGATCATTCCGGTAGTGGATACTGCTTTGAAAAAGGCGAATGTTAAAAAAGAAGAAATTGATGCTATAGCCTTTACAAAAGGACCCGGTTTGTTGGGCTCCTTGCTGGTTGGAGTAAGTTTCGCCAAGTCGCTATCCATGGCGCTTAAAATTCCAATGGTGGAAGTGAATCACATGCAAGCGCATATTTTAGCACATTTTATTGATGATCCACATCCCAAGTTTCCATTCATCTGTCTGACGGTTTCAGGTGGTCATACACAGTTGGTTTTGGTGAAGGATTATTTAGATATGGAAGTAATTGGCAGCACCAGAGATGATGCTGCCGGGGAAGCATTTGATAAGATCGCAAAAATGTTGGGTTTGGGTTATCCCGGAGGTCCTTTATTGGATAAAAGGGCTCAATTGGGCAATGCTGAGAAGTTTGATTTTCCGGAACCTAAAGTAAAGGGCTTGGATTACAGTTTCAGTGGTTTGAAAACATCAGTGTTGTATTTTCTGAATAGTGAAACAGCAAAAGATCCATCTTTTATCGAGCATAATATCAATGATATCTGTGCTTCGGTACAAAAGAGAATTGTCTCTATTTTACTCAGCAAATTGAAAAAGGCTTCCAAACAATATCATATCAATGAGATCGCCATTGCCGGTGGTGTTTCTGCTAATTCTGAATTTAGAAATACACTATTGGCTGTAGCGGACAAAATGAAATGGAATACCTACATTCCAAAATTTGAATATTGTACTGATAATGCTGCCATGATCGCCATGGCCGGTTACTATAAATACCTCAAAAATGACTTCGTTGGTTTAGATGTTCATCCGAGTGCACGGTTAAAATTCTGATAATCGTTATTTAGTTTTTTAAGTCTTCATTTTGTTGGCGGCACAAAAGTATTATGATTAGGTTTTCAACTTAACTCATTTTTGTAACTTGTGTGATTTATTTGTAATCTAGATGAATAATTCAACCAGCATGAGAAACTTACTTTTACTTTTTGTTTTAACTCCATTTTTATCTTTTGCACAAGTCAAATATTTAGGGCCGTATCTACAAGATGCGACTACCAATTCTATTGTTGTCATGTGGGAAACAACGGCAGCTACCGATGCAAAACTCGCATATGGTTTAACTGAGGCGTTGGGAAGCGAAGCGACCGGGACTTCTACTACGGGATTTACCTTGTTGAATCTTACCCGTATTCATACAGTTAAGATAGAAGGTTTATCACCCGACACCAAGTATTATTACAGCGTGAATTTCGGTGGTAAATATTCTGATACCATAGCATTTATGACAGCACCATTACCGAGTTCGGAAAAGTCGTTTGGAATGATAGCTTTCTCAGATATGCAAAGAGATGCAACGAAACCGGGGAAATTTAGGGAAGTGGTGGAAGATGGTGTTTTGGACTATGCTGAAGGATTGAGTGGAAATAGTATTCCGGAAAAACTCGCCTATGTTTTAGTGCCGGGCGATTTGGTTGATGTAAGTTATATACCGGTGGTGTCTGAAACATCCTATAGAGACCAGTTTTTTAATCCGGGCAGTAAACTGTTTGAAATGGTACCCGTCTATCCGGTATTGGGTAATCACGAATACATTGGAAGTCCCGATCCGTTCTTTAAGTATTTTGATCTTCCAAAGAATGGTACCGATGGCTATTTGGAACAATGGTGGTATAAGGATTATTCCAATACTAGAATTATCGGATTAGAATCCAATGTAGGTCAAATTAGCGGTACGGCTCGTCAACAGCAATTGGATTGGTTAGAGGATGTGTTGGATGACGCCTGTTCCAATCCGGATATTGATTTTGTTTTTGCGCAATTGCATCATCCCTTTCACTCTGAAATGTGGGTAGTAGGTAACGAGCCGTTCACCGGAGATGTGATTAAAGCATTGGAAGATTTTTCATCGAGTTGCCATAAACCGAGTATTCATTTTTATGGTCATACCCATAGTTATGGTAGAGGCCAATCAAAGGATCATCAGCATTTGATGGTGAATGTTGCCTCTGCCGGTGGAGCTTTGGATAATTGGGATGGTGGTGATGTTGACTATAAAGAATTCTCAAAAGGCATCAGTGACTACGGCTTTGTTTATTTAGAAGTGGAAGCGGGAGACGACCCTAAGTTTACTTTAAAACGGGTGAGTAGAGGTCGGCCAAGTAATCCTGTTGACAATGAAATAAGAGATAGTATTGTGGTGTATAAGAATGGTCAAAGTCCGAATAAGCCCGTTCCAATTCAACCGATTGAAGAAGAATTGAATCCGCAATGTGTGGTGTTGGAAGCAGGTTTGTTTGCATCTGCTAGTCCGAATACATTACATGGAGAGAGTCAATGGCAGGTGGCGGCAGACTGCGGTAGTTTTGATAATCCTATAGTGGATGTTTGGAAGAATTATGAGAATATTTATTTCAATAATGATACACAAGCCGGAGACGATTTGACCGATCAGGATATTGCAGGTCTGGCACCCAACTCAAGCTATTGCTGGAGAGTACGGTATAGAGACAGGAATTTACGTTGGAGTGAATGGTCCGATCCGAGATCATTTACCACTAGAGGAACAGGAACCATTGTGAGTGAAATTGATACCACGATTTGTGCAGGAGAAAGTGTTGAATTTTTTGGTGAATCCCTCACAGCAGAGGGAACTTATACCATAGCAGATCCTAACAGTGGGGAGTGTGCAGAAGAGTATGTCATCACGGTATCTGTGATTGATACACAATATGTTGTTTTAAATGAAGCTATTTGTCCCGAGGATTCAATAGTAGTTGGTGATTTGATTTTTACAGAGGAAGGTAGTTATGAGGTGGTTTTATCCAATAGTGCCGGTTGTGACAGTATCGTACAATTGAATCTGACCATCTTGACCGCTAGTGACGCAGGTTGCACTACCGGTATAAATGATCATTTGATCGAAGGGCTGGTAGAACTTTATCCCAATCCTTTTAGTACGGAGGCGATCATTAAATTGAAATATTTACCGGAGCAGAACCTACAATTGAAAGTATTTAATGAGGCCGGTGAGTTAGTATTGAAAAGATCTAATATCAATGCTAATGAGATCAGTATTCGTAGAGAAAATTTGGCTTCAGGCGTCTATTTTTATATGTTGAATAAAGAAGACAAGATCTACGCAAGAGGTAATTTTGTAATTAAAGATTAGTGCAATGAATAAGACTTTCAAATATTTAGGATTTTTCATTTTAATTCTGATATCATTGTCGGGGTGTAAAGAAGAAAATTTCGATATTGATTTTTTTGATGATTACAATGATAAGCCTTATGACAAAGTGGCTTTCTTAATGGCGCACAATGCTTTTTCATCGGCGGCACATAATATTGGCGGATTGTATAAAAATCAGGATATCAGTATTCCAAAGCAACTCGATTTTGGAGTGCGAGGATTAATGATGGATATTTATTACAAGAGCACGTATGAAGGAGCAGATCAGATCTTCATGTGCCATGGTCCGGATTGCAATGGAAACGGAGCGCTCCGGGATGAAGCATTTCCAAGAGCCTTTGTGTATTATTTGAATTTGATCAAAACTTTTATGGATGAACATCCTAATGCAGTGATCACTATGATCTTACAAGACGGTGCGATTCCCAGCAGTAAAATGGGTTTGGTATGGCAACAAGTGGTTGATGCGGGATTGGATGCGGAGTATTTTGATCCAACCGGGAGTGATTGGAATGTAATGAGTGAAGGAAGCTGGCCAACCATACAATGGATGATCGATAACCATAAAAGGCTAGTGATCTTTTCGAATACCACGGAGAATCAATACTTTCCATATCAATGGACATTTTCCGTTGAGAATGACTATGGTTCTGTAGCTTTTAATCAATGTCCGAAAAGAAGTGAATCAGACGCATTGGACAATACGGCTAAACTCTTGTTTGTCATGAATCATTTCCGATCATTTTTATTAGGCGTGGATGCCACGGCAGATAATAATTACAATCAACTGATCAAAAAGGTAGATAATTACTGTCGTCCGGAAGCGTCGCGTTATCCGAATTTTGTGGCCGTTG
>JAGQYH010000198.1 GCA_020436175.1 Bacteroidota bacterium | reverse complement strand
TAATGTAACCACAGTAACGACTTGGATAGGTCAGGATGACGAAACTATTCAAGCAACTACTTGTGATGAAGGCGAAGCCGGAACAGTAACAACTACCGAGACAAACGCTGCCGGTTGTACTTATAATGTAACCACTATCACCACTTGGGTTGGTCAGGACGATGAAACAATTCAAGCGACTACCTGTGATGAAGGCGAAGCCGGAACTGTTACTACCACCGAAACCAATGTTGCAGGATGTACTTATAATGTAACCACAGTAACGACTTGGGTGGGTCAGGATGATGAAACAATTCAAGCGACTACTTGTGATGAAGGCGAAGCAGGAACAGTAACGGTTCAAGAAACTAATGCCGCCGGTTGTACTTATGATGTAACCACTATCACTACTTGGGTGGGTCAAGATGATGAAACAGTTGAAGAAACTACATGTGATCCAAATGAAGTGGGAACGAGCACTGTTTCTTTAACCAATAGTGCAGGGTGTCCTTATTTAGTAACCACCGTTACAACTTTGGGTAATGACTGTGTAGATGAATGTACAACACCTGAAAACTTATATGCCACTAATATTACTTTGTTCAATGCTGTTTTGGGATGGGACGCTGTTCCCGGAGCTGATAAGTATCATGTACAAGGACGATTAAAGTATAATATTTTGGGTATCACTGTGAACAGACATGTACGAAACAACAGATTTAGAACTAATTTCCTATTTCCATTTACAACTTATCAATTTAGAGTTAGAACTAAATGCTTAGATGGAAGTTGGTCTGAATTTAGTAATTGGTATGACTTTACAACCAATCCATTTATTCATAGAGATCAAGGAAGCATTGTTCTTACTGAAGAAGAGTCTAGTAAAATTGTTGAAGTAGATTTATTTGATGTCGATAAGATTTTTACGGTTTATCAGGATTTTGATCGAATTGGAGTAGCCTATTACGGTGAGGAACTGGGACAGGGAACAATCAGTGTTACTGATATTACCGGAAGAACATATCACTATGATAATTTTGAATTAGTGCCTTATCACTCAACCATTCTGAAAACTGGTGAACTAGGAAGCGGCATGTATTTTGTCAACTTGATCAAAGATGGAATAGTGCTGGAATCAGAAAAAATCATGTTAGTTAAATAACAAAAAAAACTAACAATGATCTAAGGGCAATTGGTTATACTGATTGCCCTTTTTTATTGCATTCTATTAATTATTGGGACAAATGAATATTATCACTATTTTGCATTGCAAATAAATATAATATGTCTTTTCAACCCCAAATAAAAATTTTATCCATTGATGGCGGCGGCATCAAAGGGATTATTCCCTGCATGATCTTGCAAAAAATAGAAGAACTGACCGGAAAGCCTATTTCAGCTTTATTTGATCTTATTGCGGGAACATCAACCGGTGGTATTTTGGCGTTAGGACTTACCGCTTCAAATGAAAATGGAGAAGCTTTATATTCTGCTGAACAATTATTAGCCTTATATAAAGATAAAGGTTCAAAAATTTTTCCGACTCATAGAATGCAAAATATAAAAGCAGTTATAAAGCCCAAATATACTGTTAATGGATTGGAAAAATTACTTAATGAATATTTTGCTGATCGTCAATTATCTAATGTTTTAACAGATGTTTTGATCACTTCTTATGATATTGCTGAAAGGAAACCCTTTTATTTTATCTCAAGATTAGCTAAAACCCATCCAAATGAGAATTTCTTGGTCAAGGATATTGCGCGGTGTACTTCTGCTGCACCAACCTATTTCAAACCTAACCATATTGAGGAGCTTTCTTCTATGAATGGAATGATTGATGGAGGTGTCTTTGCCAACAATCCATCGGTGTTAGCCTACACAGAAGCAAAGGAATTGTACGCTCTCCGGCAAATTGAACAGGAAGAAGAAATGGAGGTATATAATCCAATAGCAACTCCTAATGCAGATGATTTACCATTTTTTATGTTGTCTTTAGGAACCGGTAATCATACTCGACCAATTACTTACAAGGAAACACAAAATTGGGGTCAATTAAAATGGATTCAACCATTGATCGATATTTTGATGCAAGGGGTATCAGCATCAGTGCATTATGAAATGGAATACATAATGCCTCCGTTTGACATGAATCAAAAGCGATACATAAGAATTAATCCAGAAATACCGGATAGTGCCACGAACATGTCGGATGTAACTCCTGAAAATATTGAAAGGTTATTAGAATGTGCTAAAAGGTGTATTGATAAACATGAGAGAATGTTGGCAGATATCTGCCAATTGTTAACTCAATAAGCAACACTTAGTTAGTAGCTGTATTTTGCTTATCCCATTGGAAATAGAATCCACCGGAAATAACCGGTGTCCTGGCAATTAATCTTGTCGTAAAACCACCGGCAAGAGAAGTCATAATTCCCATTCTATCATTGATGTCATGCATGAACTTAAAATTCCAAGCTATAAATTCCTGATTGTTCAGAAATAAACCGGTATAGATATAATTAGGATCATCATTAACCGATTTATTTCCAAGTGATTGTTTACTTGATAAAAATAGCGCCATGGTTAATGGTCTTTTAAAAGTATAACCTACTTCCGCATTTACTCTCCATTCATGACTCCATTTATTTCTGGCAACAAAATAACCTTCAACATAATAATATACTCCTTTTGAAAATCCTTGCCCTAAATGAACGCCCGGTACAAAGCCCCAAGTAGGTGCGCCGGTCCGTAAGCCGGAATTATTTTTGGATCCTGCATTGGGAAACTCAGTAGTATAAGATAAACTAAACAAGAACTTACTTTTGGTGATGCCATACTTAAAGCCGAGCGAACTGTTGCCAATGCCAAATAATTTGTCATAAGGTAAAACTGTATTGAAATCACTGGTTGTAAACACTTTAGAGGATGTGCCGACATATTTTAGTTCAAGATTAGCGATCATTGTAAGCGAATTGGTAATGCCAAATTCGAGATAATTTTGTTGACTAATATCGCTCACTCGTCTTGGTAAATTAATGCCGCTTCCTGTTGAAGAAGACATGGTTTTATAAATGACAGTACTAATGCTATTGATCAAAATACCGTCATTCTTCTCCTTTACCCATGGACCACCGGCAAACGTGTTAAAAACAAAAAACATCATAGCCGTACTAAGTAATAATCTCATATTATATAGTTTGTCATGCAAAGTAAGCAATCCTATGAAGATTGATTGTGATAATTATCATCTTAGTTATTTTAGATACATCCCATTGTTGAAAATGGGGTAAGTTTAAATGGCAAGAAAGAGAAATCTTTAATACATTAGCCAATACAATTAATGAAAACTTTCTGAAAATAGTTAGATAAAAAAAAAGTGTACATGAAAAAGATAATGCTATTAGGATCAGGTGAGTTAGGTCGTGAATTGGTCATTTCACTAAAAAGACTGGGACAATATGTTGTTGCTGTAGATAATTATGACCATGCTCCGGCGATGCAAGTCGCTGATGAAAAGGAAGTGATCAATATGCTGCATGGAAATTCTTTAGATGCAATAGTGAAAAAACATCAACCGGCAATTATTATTCCTGAAGTTGAAGCTATACGGACAGAAAGATTTTATGATTATGAAGCCGAAGGAATTCATGTAGTTCCCAGTGCGAAAGCCGCTAACTTTACAATGAATAGAAAGGCAATCCGGGATTTGGCTGCCAATGAGTTAGGACTCAAAACACCGAAATTCAGTTATGCCAATAATCTGGATACGCTGACGGAAAAGGTACATGAGATAGGTTTTCCTTGTGTAACGAAACCTTTAATGTCTTCTTCTGGCAAAGGACAAACTTTAGTGAAAGGAGAAGAAGATATTGAAAAGGCTTGGCAAAATGCGATTACCAATTCAAGAGGAGACAGTATTGAGTTAATCATTGAGGGTTTTGTAGAGTTTGATATGGAAGTCACTTTGTTAACCGTCACAACCCTAGATGGGAAGGTGATGTTTTGTCCACCGATAGGCCATCGACAAGAAAGAGGTGATTACATGGAGAGTTGGCAGCCGGCACTGATTACTGATGAACAACTGAAGGCCGCTCAAAATATGGCCGCTAAGGTAACCAAAGAACTTGGCGGTGCCGGAATTTGGGGAGTTGAATTTTTTATGACAAAGGATGATATCTACTTTTCAGAATTATCACCCAGACCTCATGATACAGGAATGGTAACGCTGGCAGGAACACAAAATTTAAATGAATTTGAATTACACGCCAGAGCTATTTTGGGTTTGCCAATTCATTCTATTGATCTGATCAAACATGGAGCAAGTGCAGTAATTCTAGGGTCCAGATCGGGCACACGACCTATTGCTACAGGCTTAGAAGATGCCTTATCTACGCCGGGTTCAGATGTCAGATTATTCGGAAAACCATCCACCAGGTTATACAGAAGAATGGGAGTGGGGCTGTATAGCAGCAATGATGAATCGGAACAGGTTATCAGAGAAAAAGCTGAATTAATTGCCAGTAAGGTGGTTATATCGTCTTAACTAATTTAAAAGTTCCAATATTCAAGCTCAAACTCAAATGCGAAAAAAACATTGTGCCGTCCCCTAAAATAAGTTTACAGTTTTGAAATTGAGCCTTGAGTCTTGTAGTTTTATAGTAGGACTTATGGGATTCGAACCC
>JAGQYH010000197.1 GCA_020436175.1 Bacteroidota bacterium | reverse complement strand
TGCTTATATGGCTGCCTATGAATCTGTTTTTGAAAATTGTTCAAAAGCGGCAGAATGGAACATTATTCCAACTGATAAAAACTGGTACAAGGAATATTTGGTTGCAAAGAAAATATGTGAAACTTTCGAACGTCTGAATCCTCAATACCCCGACATTATTATCGAAGAATAAAAACGGCAGTTACAAATTCGCTTGTATTTAAAAATATGAGTAATTTTCAGTTGAATAACTTACTACATGAAGAATTTATTGACCATAAGAATCTTGCTGATTCTTACCGCTTTAGGTACATCTTTCAGTGTTTTTAGCCAAGACACCAAAAGTGCTGTCTTGTTTGCCAACCATACAGATCTGGAGTTTACTACATCAATTAGAGTAACCGGTAATCAGGATATGGTTGAAATAGGCAAATCCGACATTTTACCATGGGAAGGTACTAATCATCACGATTTAGGCGATAGAATTGTGACAACCATTCTTGATATTGTATTCAATATTGACGTGAGTCATAAAGATAATGGACATTTGGCTAAATGTGAACGCTTTGCATTCTTAGGAAATGACAGTTACCATGTGGAGATCGATATTGTACATCAGGGTGAATTGGTTTTTACCATCGATTATAATTTCGTGGACATCTTCTTCAATTTTCAAAATCCTACCAATTACAATGTAAAGTATCCTGATGGAAGTTATGATGTTGAGAATGCTTATTCCTTATTAAATGAACAGCATAATCAACCCCACTTGGCCAATAGAATTTTATCAATTAATGGTAGGTCTTATAAGTTGATCTATGGTACATTTGACAATTCTTCTGATGCCACCAATAATTTAATTTATTCTTTGAGCGAATTGGAACCCATTACTCTAAACTATGAGCCCAAGCCACTGGAAATTGAAGATCCCAGTATATTAAATGTCATGACCTATAATATCGGCTTGTTGATGCCTTTAGGTTCGAATGATCAAGAGGAAAGGGAAAGAGTACCGGTAATACATCAAGCTATTCCCAAAAACATGGATATCATCATGTGGCAGGAAATGTTCGAGCAATATTGGGTGAACAGAATCATTGACAGTTTATCGGAATACTATCCTTACCACACCAGTCCGCACAACCAGGCTGAAATTCCGGGACTAACAAAGAATGGCGGAGCATTGATCATGAGTAAACATCCTATTTTAGAAGAAGATGATTTTTCTTACTTGAGAGATGGTGGGATAGAAGCAGCCGGAGAAAGTGTCTTGGCTGATAAAGGAGTAAAATATGCCAAGATCAATAAAAATGGTCAGATCATTCATGTTTTCAACACGCATACCAGTGGGCAAGCTATCGAGAATGATGCAATGGGTAAGTGGATCAGTGAGAAACTACAACAAAACTACGATGATATAGTCATCATGGGCGGTGATATGAATACCGGTATTTTTGAAACCAAATATTATAGAATGGTTGATTCACTTCACGCTTTGACACCTAACTATTTATCCTTACTTAATGATCCGATTCAAATTCGGGGAACCACTTGGGGTTTTAATCATTATGGTAGTGGTAGAAGTGATGCAGGATCTTTTATTGATTACGTTTTTGTCTCAAGTCAATTTAAGTTACCCACCTCATTTTATAATGAAACACAAGCCTACCGGTTGAACATTTTGGACAAGAATTTCTGGGGTGTTTATGATTTAGGAGACCATCAACCCGTTTATGCCAGAATGATGTTTCCGTCTATTGCCGGACAGATTAGTGATACAGCAGTATGTGTGGGCGATGACTTTCAAATCAGTATTGAAACGACTTTAGAAGATTTTACCATCAACTGGTATAAGGATGACGTTTTGTTACCTAATGAAACGTCACTAACTTTATCCAGACAAAATATTGAAGAAAGTGATTGGGGAAATTACCGATGCGAGTTGTGGTATTCGTATGAAGCAGATCAAGCTATCAATGGCGCTCCCACTCATTACGGAGCTTATATTCATCCCGGAGCCAATCAAGGGAAGTTGGTGAGGTCTTTTGATGTTGACCGTGATAATCTGGTGTGTGGAGTAACTACCGATTTGCCGACTAGCAGTAGTTTAACGTATAAAATCTATCCCAACCCTATGGCGGACTATATTACTTTAGAAAGTAAAGATGAGATATTGTTGAAGGTGTCTGACACAAAGGGTGCATTATTATTGGAAAAAACAATCAACCACTCCACCACGATTGATGTGAACGATTGGGATAAAGGGATGTACATTTTCGAATGTTTCAAAGACGGACAACTGATAGGATTGGAATCTGTAGTGAAGCAATAGATTGAGGTAAACTTACTTTTAGGCACTTTTTCAGGTGAGGATATTTGTTTATTTTCGGGCCATCAGTCAATCATTAAAATTTTTATTGTTGAAAAAAGTAATTGTTGTCATTGTCAGCCTGGCCGTATTGTATAAAATATTAACCTTGATCGCTCCCCCAATAGTCGATCGTCATCTTAATGGAATAGTAGATCAACCACCCTATGAAGTGAGTGAGGAAGCACAAGAGATCTATGATAATTTACCTTTTATTGCTGATTTACATTGCGATGCATTGTTGTGGAAAAGACCGATGGAAAAGGATCTAAATAGAGCTCATGTAGATGTACCTAAAATGCATCAAGCGCATGTCGATCTACAAGTTTTTACAGTAGTCAGTAAATCACCCAAGAACTTAAACTTTGATGAAAACGATGATCGTACGGATGATCTGACACTCTTGAATTTTGTACAAGGCAGACCGCTGAGAGCTTGGTTCAATCTAAAATATAGAGTTGGGTCACAAAGTAAGAAGTTGCATCAACTGGAACACAAGTCAGATTTGAAATTTAAGATCGTAAAGAATAAATCGGATCTTAAATCTATTATTGAGAGCAACAAAGATAGTTTTCATGTGGCAGGTGGACTTTTCGGTTTGGAAGGCGCACATCCTTTAAAGGGACAACTGAAAAATATAGAGTACATGTATAACAAAGGGGTTAGAATGGTTGGATTAGTTCACTTTTTTGATAATGAATTGGGCGGTTCTGCGCATGGTGTTGTGAAGGGCGGACTAACCGAATTCGGGAAACAATGTGTAAGGGAATTTGAAAAGAGAAATATGATTATTGATCTGGCACACGCTTCACCACAGTTAGTTGAAGAAGTAACTGCCATCGCAACAAAACCTTTGGTTGTGTCGCATACCGGTGTAAAGGGAACTTGTGACAGAGGAAGAAATTTATCGGATGAACAGATCATGGCAGTGGCTGCTACAGGTGGTTTGATCGGCATTGGATTTTTTGAAGAAACCATGTGCGGATTAGAACCTAAACTTATCGCAGAAGGCATAAAGTATGTGATTGATCTGGTAGGCTATGAGTTTGTTGCATTAGGATCTGATTATGACGGATCAGTAGAAGTGCCTTTCAATATTACCGGTTTGCCGATTATAGTAGATGAACTCTTACATCTGGGATTAACAGAACCTATGATAAGAAGAGTAATGGGTGAAAATGTAAGAGATTTTATGCTAAAAAATTTACCCGATTAATTACACTTCGTTAATATTTTAATTTGCAATGCATGCATTCTATTTTGTATTTTTAATGCATGCAAAATTTTGATCTGTATCTCGAACCCACTTATTTCATTGATAGCCACCATCCGGCCATTGTAGAAAAAGCACACGAACTTGTCAATAATATAGAATCAGAGGTAGATCGTATCAAAGCTCTTTTCTATTATGTAAGGGATAGTTACTATTATTCTCCTTATCATGTTGTATTCAATCCATATAAATTAAAGGCGAGCACTATTCTAACTCGGACAGGTGTAAAAAAAGGGTATTGCATAGAAAAGGCTGTGTTGTTTGCGGCACTTTGCAGAGTGATCAATGTACCCAACCGGCTAATATTCTGTAATGTGCGAAATCATATTGCAACAGATAATGTAGAAAAGGTGTTGGGGACTGATTTAATGGTCTTTCATGGTTACAACGAGGTGTTTGTTTCAGGTAAATGGGTGAAGTGCACTGTGGCCTTTAACAAATCTCTCTGTGACAAATTAAATGTAGCTGCTCTGGAATTTGATGAAGAGAAAGATCAGGTGTTTCAGGAATTCGATAAAGAAGGAGGGAAGTTCATGGTGTACGAAAATGAATATGGTACTTTTCACGATGTACCCTATGATCTGTGGGTGAGTGAAACCAAACGACTGTACCCGCACTTGTTCAAAGAAGGCGGAAATGAAGAGTTTTTATTAATGGCGCAAAAACATGCCTTAAAGTAATGGATCATGGATAAGGATGGTATCATAAAAATAGATCAACAATATCATGAAAGAGATGATAAATACATAAAAGGTATCAACAAGGTTTACAAGTATTTGGCAAATTATCATGATCACAAAATTGTTGGTATCGAGAAAGTGCCGGATCATGGTCCGTGTCTCTTTGCCTTGAACCATAGCTTGGCAACTTATGATATAGGCATCTTTCAATATAAGATCTATAAGGAAAAGGGTATTTTTCCTCGTGGTTTTGCAGACAATGCTTTTTTTAAGATTCCCATCATTGGAAAAATTGCTGGAAAATCTGGAGCTGTTCCCGGAAAGCATCATGTAGGCGAATTTTTACTGAAGGAGAAAAAGGATATGG
>JAGQYH010000196.1 GCA_020436175.1 Bacteroidota bacterium | reverse complement strand
CTGACCGGAAACATGAAATCCCAGCGCTCTCCTATCGATCTCATCACCGGATTGAATTTGTTCTTCTGTTAGCCAACATTGATTACTGAAGGTATATTCCATTTTATTTCTGTAGCCTTTGGTCAACTCACACCCCAGAATAGGTTGTAATTCATATTCCGTCAATTTTCCGATTCTTCTGAAAGACTCTTCAACGATACCATGCTTGTAAGTGATCTGTTGTTGATAGGAGATGTGCTGCCACCTGCATCCGCCACAAAGTCCGAAAAGTTTACAAAAACTGTCTTCTCTAAGTTCTGAAGGCTTAATTAAACGAAGAATACTACCTTCTGCATAATCCTTTTTATGTTTGGTGAGGCGAACATCTACTACATCTCCCGGAATGCCATAATCTACAAATACCACCTTTCCGTCCTGACGCCCTAAACCTTTACCTTCTGCAGCAATCGTAGTGATCTCAACTTGTTCTATTGTCTTTCTTTTGTTTCTTCTGCCCATACAACTCGCTTGATTATTCTTTTGGGAAGGGCAAAAATAGACTATTCAGTTGTGAATTGAACTCCGAATGACAATTAAATGAACATCAAAAATTACAGCTTAGTTATTAATATTTAAAATTGTGAGGCCTGTTTCCTTACCACTATTATATTGTTTAGCTTTGTCCCCGCAAAAAAATTCACTTGCATGATGAAAAATTTAATAATCTTCTTATTGAGTTTAGGCGTTCTTTTTCAAGCCAATGCGTCCGGTGACGACACTCTTTTTAAAATTGATGATACACCGGTTAAAGTAGCGGAATTTGAATACATCTACAACAAAAATAATTTCGATAACAAAGCTGATTACAGTGAAAAGTCCTTACGAGAATACCTGGAGTTATACATCAACTTCCGACTAAAAGTAAAGGAAGCAGAATCAATGGGGCTTGACAAAGATCCAAAATTACAAAGTGAATTGAAAGTCTATCAAGAACAGTTGTACAACTCATTTTATGACAAAAACACTGTAAAAGGACTACTCGATGAAGCAGAAAAACGCGCCAAGGAAGATGTATCGATCAGCCATATATTTATAAGTGTATCGGGAGATGCTACACTGGAGGAAAAGACCTTGGCAGAAAAGAAGCTTCAAAGTGCTTATGAGATGTTACAAACCGGGCACTCTTTTGAAGAAGTCGCCCAAAAGTTATCGGATGATAAATACACAAAGGCCAATGGCGGGTTGTTAGGTTATTTCACTGTGCTGCAAATTGCATTTTATAATTTGGAAAATGCAGCTTATAACACACCTGTTGGCAGTTATTCAAAACCAATTGAAACGCCAATTGGTTTTCATATTGTAAAAGTCAACGACAAAAGACCGGCTCGAGGAGAAGTAAAAGTAGCGCTCATCAAAATAAACAAATCGGAAGATGCAACTAGAAATGAAGCTATCCAAACAAAAGTGAGTGCCTTGTATCAACAATTGAAAAGTGGAAGCGATTTTGCACAATTGGCTAAAACACAGAGTGAAGATGCCAATACCAAAGGTAAAGGTGGCGAGTTAGACTTCTTTCCGATCTCGCAATACGATCCTGTTTTTGAAGAAAATGCGTTTAGTTTAAAAGACAAGGGTGATATAAGCCAACCTTTTGAAACGGATAACGCTTGGTATATTTTGAAATTATTGGATAAAAAGTTACCCGGTGAATATCCCGATTTTAAAGATGACTTGATCACTAAAATCAAAAAAAGTGATCGCTATGATCTTAAAAGAGAAGCCTATATCATGGACGTTTTAGATCGTTACGGCTTTCAAGTGATGGATGCCGCTTTCAAAAATTTCAAAACTAAAGCCATCGATCAGTTCAAGTTGAATCAATACAAATTTACTATTGACCAACCCACTTCCATTTTCAAAATTATTGATAAAACCTATACCGATGCAGATCTGGCAGAATATTTAAGCAATAATCATTTGAAATACAGAAGATTAGATGCCAATCAAAAATTCGACCGATTGTACAATGATTTTCTCGAAGAAAAAACCATCGATTTCCATATCCTGGCTTATGGTAAAGAAAATTTGGAATATGGTGCTTTACTGAATGAATATAGAGACGGTATTTTACTTTTTGATTTGATGGAAAAAAAGGTTTGGTCTAAAGCTGTTGAAGACACCACCGGCTTAAAAGAATACTATCTAAACAACAAATCTAATTTCTTGACCAAGGAAAAGGCAGATGTTAGAAAATTCAGTGCACCGAATGAAAAAGCGGCGAATCTATTGGTGAAGTATTTAAATATCGATCCTGATTTGGCGAATACAAAATACCTAAAGAAATTGGAAAGCAAAGGAGTAACCAATTCTTACGAGCAATTATCGGCCGAAAAATCAGATGAACTATCTAAAAAAATAAGTTGGAAGGACAATGGTCTTAAAGTGATGCCATCCGATAATTCGTATTCTGTATATCAAACGTATCAAATATTTCCTGAACGCGAACGTTCTTTCGAAGAGTCAAAAGGATTTGCAATTGCCGGTTATCAGGAATATTTGGAAAAGGAATGGTTGAACGAACTACACCATAAATACAATGTGGTAGTGGACGACACAGTGTTGAAAGGACTTATAAAATAATTAGGTTGGCAAACTACAGGCTATTCATATATTGCTTTCTGTTAATTGGAGTGATCAGTTGTTCCAACGAAGAAAAGAAGAACGCCAACAAAGGGGCGGTCGCTAAAGCATATGATGAATATCTTTTTGCCAATTCAATAGAATTGCCGCCACCCGGAACCAATAGCGCTGACAGCATCAATAAAATAAATGATCAGATCAATAAATGGTTGATCGATCAAATTATAAATGAGCAAAGTATTAATCAATTACCGACAGACATTCAAAAAGATATAGAACATAAAGTGAATGCCTACCGAAATGAACTGTATGCTTTTGCATATCAAAGAGAGATTACCCGTCAGAAAATGGACACCTTAATTGCCGATTCCATTATTCAAAGCTATTACGAAAAGTACATCTCTAACTATCTGTTAGATGCTCCTTATCTCAGATTTATCTATGTTAAATGTGATAAAAAAACCTTTGTAAAAGAAATTGAGGATTGGATAAAAGACAGTATTGATATTCATAATCTGGAAGATTTTTGTACCGAAGAATTACAAGTCTGTCATCTTTACCCGGACAGTTGGGTCTCACAAAAACAATTTGATGCCAAATTAGGCGACATAAAATTGGACATGACCAAAGTAAGAAGTGGCAATGCCTATTTTAAGATCAAAGAAGACAATGTGCATTACCTGCTGAGGATATTGGAATACAAAGACAAGGGAGATCCTGCGCCAATTTCATTTGTACGAAACGATATACAAACCATTTTATTAAACAAAAAGAAAGAAGATTTCTTTAACTCCTTAAAACAAAGACTGCTAAAAAAAGAGTTGGATAACGGGAATGTGAAGATATTTGAGTAAATAAGAATTATGAGGTATTTATTAATTATAGGATTGTCAATTGCTTTTCATTTAAGCACAAAAGCTCAAATTGTAGATCAGATCGATGGTATAGTGGACAAGAATATCATTTTACGATCTGAAGTGGAAAGTCAGATCCAGTTATTGATCAATCAAGGAGAGTCGGGAGAAAATTTATACTGTGAGGTTTTTGATCAAATGTTGATGGGTAAGCTTTTAGTAGCTCAGGCGGCCATTGATAGTGTTGTAGTCGCAGATGAAGAAGTAGAAGATGAATTGGATAGAAAGATCAACTATTATATTTCCATCATTGGCGGGAAGCGTGAATTTGAAGAATACTACGGTAAATCGGTGGATCAGATCAAAGATGATTTTAGAGGAGATATTAAAGATCAGTTGGTAGCCGCCAGAATGAGACAGACTATCGTGGGTGATGTAGAAATTACACCATCGGAAGTAAGAGCCTATTTTAATGACATTCCTAAAGACAGCTTGCCGTACTTCAATACAGAATTAGAGCTTTCTCAAATCGTTATTACCGCCAAAGTTAATCCCATTCAGAAAGAAGATGCCAGATTAAAAGCAGAAGATATTCGAAACAGGATTATTGCCGGTGAGAACTTTAACACTTTTTGCCGATTATACAGTGAAGATATTGCCTCCGTACAAGATAACTGTGAGTTAGGTTTGCAACCGAGAGGAACTTTTGTGCCGGAGTTTGAAGCCGTTGCCTGGAACCTGAAAGAAGGTGAAACTTCGGAAGTGGTAGAGACGCAATATGGCTATCACATTCTGCAGTTAGTAGAAAGAAAAGGGGAACTGATCAACATCCGACACATTTTAATTCAAGCTAAAACCACTTCTGAAGATTTATTGTTAGCCAAAAACAAGTTGGATTCTATAAAAAACCTGATCATGACCGACACCTTATCGTTCTTCATGGCCGTCAAAGATTATTCAGATGACAAGTATTCAAAAGACAATGGCGGAGTGATCTTAAGTCAAAAAACCGGAGGCACCACGCTCGAAGCAGATGATTTGCAACCTTCTGACTTTTTTGTTGTAGATACCATGAAAGTAGGTCAGATCACAGATCCGCTTTTATTTGTCACACAAGATGGTAAAGATGCCTACAGGCTAATAAAGATTGACGGTAAAACACCGCCTCATATCGCCAACCTGGAAGACGATTGGGATAAGATCTACGAAGTAGCCAAAAACTATAAGCA
>JAGQYH010000195.1 GCA_020436175.1 Bacteroidota bacterium | reverse complement strand
AACCATTTTTATTAACTTGTGAACAGTTGCGCAACAGGCACAAAGGCTATAAATCATGTCGCTTCGCGCCACGCTTCATAGCCGAGCCGTTAGCATTTATTAATCAAAAGACTGTATGGGGATATTCGACTTTATGAAAAGCAATAAGAACAAGAACTCTTTTTCACACGACACTTTGCATTATAAGAAAGCCTGTCTTAATTGTATGGGATCAACTGGTCTAGAGCATATGTACGTTTGGGAAAACTTTTCATCCTTAATCAATAATCTAGACATATATTCTCAAGAGTTCTATGCTACTTTGCATTTAAAGAAAGAACTTTATGACAGGAATAATGCTTGCGAAGGCTGTGGTAATAAAGGTATGTTTGACATTTGGGACGTTAAGTTAAATGGTACACCATTGTATAGATGTCCAAAACCAGACATCCCACAAACTCAATTTTTCTTTACAAAAGAAAATGGTCAAATATTTGGCGAGTACAGACCTATTGTAAGTGGTAATAATGTTACAAATTTAAGTATGTTCGAGGTAGCAAGACAAGTCGTAAATGGGATTCCTAAATCGCAATTCAAAGAGTTTGACAATGGATTTTTAGACATCATCGCCTACAGAATGGATAACTTCGATTGTGCGCCGAATCGATTTAGACATGGAGGCTTGTCCTACAAAGACATTATAAACGCAATAGATTCAATTGAAAATAACTATAAAATAGAAAACGGAGTCGACTGGTAATTTGTATTAACATTCTATTTTTTTCTTTTAAAAGTTCTCAATTAGAGAACTTTTGTTATCTTTGTAACTAATGTATGAAAAGAATTATAGCAAAAAGAACATTAAAAGAGTTTTGGGAAGTGTACACTGATTCTGAGCAGTATTTAAAAACTTGGTATGAAACAGCAAAAAATTCGAACTGGAAATCACCAAATGAAATTAAAGAAACTTATGCATCAGCAAGTATTTTAAAAAGTGGTAGAGTTGTTTTTAACATTAAGGGAAACGATTATAGACTTATTGTTAAGTTCAATTACGAAAAGCAATGGGCTTTTATTCGATTCATCGGAACACATTCAGAATATGATAAAGTTGATGCTGACACAATTTAAAAACATATTAAAACGGAGAAAATGAGTATCAAACCAATAAAAACAGACAAAGACTATTTCAATGCACTTAAACGCCTTGAAGTAATATTTGATGCACCAATTAATTCTAAGGAAGGAGATGAAGCAGAAATACTTTCATTGCTCATTGAGAACTACGAGAATCAATATTTTCCAATAGAAGCACCTGACCCAATAGAAGCGGTTAAAATAAGAATGGAAGAAATGAATTTGAAGCAAAAAGATCTTGTAGGTGTCATTGGTGGGAAAAGTAGGGTATCTGAAGTTTTGAATAAGAAAAAAAAGTTGACTGTGGATATGATAAGAGAATTAGAAAAGCTATTGAAAATTTCTGCATCTGCTCTAGTGAATGAGTACAAGTTGATAAATGAGTAACAAATGCTAACAAAAAATATGAAGTCATGCCACCCTACGGGATGGCACGCCTCATATTCAAATCATTACCACCAAGCAATAAAAAAACCAAAAATGACAATTCAGCAATATCAAAAAGACTGCTTCAAAAATTACAAATCAAGTATTGGCTACCCTGCCGAATACAAATATTTTCATGGCACTCCGATAAATGTTCTCGTTCCTATAGAAACGGAATCAAATAAAGCAATGATTGTAGGAGCATACCCATCAGCGAAATTTTTTACAATCAATGGAATTGCAGATACACCTGTTTCAGATAATGATGCTCCGTTTTCGGATGAATCATATTTTGACGGCTCAAGGGTACGATCGATACCGTCGGGAAAAGAGTTAAACGAAGTGATACTCAGACAAATTGGAATTGAGAGGAAAGATTGCTGGATAACCGATTTGGTAAAAGTGTTCCTTTTCAAAGAAGGCCATGTTGACAGATACAAAAAACTCGGAAAAAACGACATTGAAGAAAACCGTTCAAAATTCGAGGAATACGGAAAAAAAAGCATGGGGTGGCTGGAAAGAGAAATAGAAATATGTCAGCCAAGTGTGATAATTCTACTCGGAATGGAAGTAACGAAAACATTTTTCGGACTGCCGGAAAAGATGGCGAAAGACTATCTGGGTGGAGAAATTAAAACAGAGCAAATAAGAGGAATTGAGAGAAAAATCATTTGTCTACCCCACCCTGGGATACTAATGAAAAAAACGGAAAGAAATCCGTGGCCCTATAGATTTGAAAACGAAATTTCGATCAAAGCAAAAAAAGAAATAAAAAAATTAAAGAAAGCTTGGCGGTAACAATGCGCTAGTGTCCAGAGCCAACTAAAACAGGCTATGTCGCCGTAGTTCACCGATAGCTGCAATTGAAGAAATATGAAGTTTTTCATCACACTAAAATAAATTGCTAAATCATGAGTGATATAATGTTCACAAATATATTAGGCGAAGTATTCAAAAGAGGAGAGGATCAAACAGTTGTTTATACGATAATTGAACAAAACTCTACCTTTCATATTCTCTCAAACATTTTGGATAATATGTTAAACTATTCGAGAAATACAGGGCTAGAAATTTTTAAACATCCAAATTCAATTGTAGAATATCACAAGAAATTTGAATGTGAACAAATGACATTCAAGGATACTTATTCTAGAGATAAAATGATTGGCGGGATAACTTTAAGGAAAGGAAATGGTATAGATGTACCAGAGAATGTTATGTGGATCGATGAATTAGATTCCGAATTATCTTATATGTACCGAAATTGTAAAATAACATCAGCAACTTTACCGTCAGAAATTAGAAAGAACCACTTTAATCAAAAGGATTTACAATGATTTATGGTGTAGAATTACAATAATGGATTGATAAAAATCAGACAACACTAGCCACATATCAATGCTCGCATTCGCTTCGCACTGCATGTAACCCAACCGTTCCATCAACAATTTCAAAAAAAATAAAATTAGCCGTTAAAACAATTGAATACTTGAAACTAGCCTTTCTATCCCCCAATCAACGCCCTCTCCCCTTCCTAAACTTTTCTTGCTTTTTTAGGCCTTGTTTTACCAATAATTTAGTTAGGTATCCGGCTAATTTGGGGAAGGTTGCGCCGAGATAGGCTTGTACACCTCTTTGGAAAGGGATCCATACTTCGGGCTTTTCGTTCTGAATGGCTTCTTTCAAAACGGCATCGGCAATTTCCTCCACCGTTAATATTTTATTGGTGGAAAATGTCATGGCTGCCGCTTGGGAATTCATCTGATCATCCAGCATGTGGGTATCCACGGCATCCGGACAAATTACCGACACTTTGATGTTATGCGCTTTAAGTTCTTGTACCATGGCTAAACTGAAACCCCGAACACCAAATTTAGAGGCAGTATAAATACTGATACCGGCAATGGGTGCAATGCCCGCCATAGAGGCAAAGTTGATGATATGTCCGCCGCCGGTTCCCTTCATTTTTTCCGCCGCCCATTGAGTGCCGTAAATCGTGCCTTTAAGGTTGACATCAATTTGAAGGTCGATTGCATCTACTACAGTTTCTGTAATGTATCCCGGTCGGATGACGCCGGCCACGTTGAGGAGATAATCTATTTTTTTTAAATCCTTAAACACCGAAGCCCAACTTTCATTATTACTTACATCCAACGATTGAATAATGCAATTCGAAGATTGACCAAAATGTTCATCCAAATGCGCCGTATCTATATCACAGGCATAAACCGTAGCTCCTTTCTCCAAAAAACGTTGGGTCAAGGCTTTTCCGATACCGTTGGCGGCGCCTGTAATTAATACTACTTTATTGTTGAGTATCATTCTTCCTCTATAATCAATTGTTTGTTCTGCCTTCTTTGCTGAGCTCTCCTTGGAAAATCTTTCTTAAAACCTACCGTAAAAAAGTGATTATCCAATCCTAAATTAGGCAACTGCAAATCCAGGTTAGACACATGTCGAAATCGATATCCAAAAGTAATGGTAACATCTCTTTTGAACACTCTCTGATAACCCATCCCAAAATTATTGGAAAAAGCAAAACCATTGGCCTGGTGTTCGGGTGACCAAATACTAATGTACTGCGGTCCGCTGCCAATATGAAAATACAGTCCGTTGATCTCTTTCATTTTGATCAAATATTTCAAGCCAATGTTACAACCGGCTTCCCAATCATTCATCCCTCCATTAACAAAAACAGGATTGATCTGCGGCTCTGCAAAAAGTAGAAAGTAATGCGGCGAATCCGGTTGTCGCTGCTTTCTGTGGGCATGAAACTCGATATGTCCCAATAAAAGAAACGGTTCATACCTGCCTTCCGGCAATGGTTCATTGACAAATCCATAGCCCAATGAAAATCCCCATTCAAATAACTCGAAAGAACGCCCCTCCTTTACTGAAGTGCTGTCGGAGGCCATCAGTTGAAATGTGGTGCACACCAACACTACTATGCAGATCATCTTTTTTATTGCCACGCGATGAAGTTAAGGAAGTATTTGGAATTAGAAATGGTATATATTGAAAATTAAATCACGGCATAATTATTTATTAGAAGTGTCCGATTAAAATTATGTCATGGCTATAGATATTAGCTATACCTTATATTTAAACAATTCTATAAAAATATGGCATGCTATTCAAAAATGATACATCATTAACTTAACCACAGATTTTTTCGATAACAAACTTTGTTTTATCGCTGAGGATAGTTTCTATTTAAGTTAA
>JAGQYH010000194.1 GCA_020436175.1 Bacteroidota bacterium | reverse complement strand
AGCATTTTCATTTTGAATGAAATGGATATTGATCTCATTGAATTTTTCCTGTAACTCGGAGAATTCCATGGAAGCCGCCTTAAAATCATTTTCCAGTGCGTCCAACTTTAATCGATAGATATTGGTGGTTTTATTGGTCTTTTCAAGGTTGATTTTCGTGTTTTTTATCTCTTCTTCCACCGCTTTTATAGTAGTTTCTACTTCTTCATGTCGTTTGCTGTGCTGATTCACAAATTCCTGAAAGTTCTCAATTCTTGAATGATAGGATATTTGCTCTCGCTCCAGTTTTTGTAATTCACCGCGTTCTCTATCAATGGTTTTTCTTAAAGAATTGTTTTTTAAGTGTATGAGTTGATCTTTATTGGTTTTGTATTCAGTGTCTTCTTGCTTTACTGTAGCTTGTAGTTTGGCAATTTCCTTCTCTAGTTTCTCTAAATTTTTTAGTCGTCCCAAACGTTTACCTTCAAATAATCCAACGGTGCCTCCGGAAACTTCAAGAGAAGATTTGATCCATTGACCGTCAACATGAACATAACATAGGTTTTTATTTGCCGGAGGTTCTTTCATTTCCTTATCTTCTACGATAATTACATCTTTGAGCAGGAACTGGAACAGCGCTTCGTGTTTTTTATCGCCTTCAATGATTTGCAAAGCAGGAACTTGTCCTTCCTTTGGCGTAAGTTTTTTTGAATCTGATTTGATACCCTCGAAATGCTCCAAAACAAAAAAGTGAGCACGGCCTTTGGCTTTATCCGACAATAACTGAATGGCTTTGTCGGCGTCGGACTCACTTTTAACCACAAAATGATTCAAATACGGTTTAAGGACAACTTCTATTGCCACACGATATTTTTCATCACAATACAATAGATCGGAAAGGAGAGGTGTTTTAGTTAACCAATCCGCATTTTTCTTTAAATATTTGATGGAATCCGGAAATCCTTCTAAACTGTCGATCATGTTTTTGGTTAATCGGAACTCGTTATTCTTGGCATCCAAAGCCCGCTTGTGCTCGATTGATGAATTTCTCTTTTCTTCGATCAGCGCTTCCAATGTTTCAATATTGTTGCTGTTCTCAATCTCTTTTTCTTCTAAACTGTTGATCAGATCTTGTTGCTTTTCCAAAGAGGTTTGAACTTTTTCCAGAGCGCTGTTCAGTTTGGTTAAAGCCTCCATTCTTTCTTCTTTCTCAAACAGACTGCGTTGAATATTGCTTTTCAAACTTTCTAGTCGGGATTCCAAAATGGCTAGTTGCTTTTCGGCTTCGTTTTGTTGATTTCTAACCGTGATAAACTCATTTCTTTGTTGATCCAAGTTTTCCTTGATCGATAAACTTTTTACACGTTTTACCTCAAGAGCAGATTTAGCTTCATCTACCTTTGCCTTGGCATTGGTTAAGCTGCCCGCTTCAATTTCTATTTTATTGACCAAATCGGTCAATTCAAGTCTAAGATTTTTCTCTTCAATAGTATGATTTGCAATGGATGCTTGCAGTGTTTCGATCCTATTGGACAAAAACTCTAATTTTTGTTGGGCTACTTTTTTATCACTTTCTTTTTCCTGAATAGAATTGATAAAGTCGTTCAACAGCTTTTGCTGAGCAGAAAGGGATTTTTCCCTTTCAATAATCTTTGTTTTCTCTTTTTGAATGGCTGCTTCTTTTAGCTTTAACTGGCTTTCTAACTGTAATTTTTGATCGTGCAATTCAAGCAATTGTTTTTCATTTTGCTCATATTGGTCATTAATGTGAAGCATATCATATTTGGCCAATTCAATACTTAATAACTTGTATTCTTCTTTAATATTCTTGTATCGATTAGCTTTGCGAGCTTGAGATTCCAATGCTTTTAAATTGCTTTCAATCTCAAATAGAAGATCCTGTACACGGTTTAGATCAGCTTCCGTGCCATTTAGTTTTAGTAGCGTTTCCTTCTTCCTTGTTTTGTATTTGGAGATTCCTGCGGCTTGTTCAATTAATGTTCTTCGACTGTTGTCCACGTCATTTAAGACATCATCGATCATTTTCAACTCCATGATGGCATACGTACTGGATCCAATACCGGTATCCAAAAAGAGATTCTTGATATCCTTTAATCGACAGCTTACTCCATTGATCTGGTAATCACTTTCTCCGGTACGATAAATCGTTCTGGAGATGGTAACATTCGAAAATTCAGTTGGGATGATATTCTTGGTATTGTCAAACGTTAAAGACACTTGAGCCATGTTGCTGGCTTTTCTGTCTTTGGTGCCATTAAAAATGATATTATCCATTTTCTCAAGGCGGAGCGCTTTGGTACGCTGTTCACCCAAAACCCATCTGATGGCATCAACTATGTTTGATTTACCACATCCATTAGAGCCCATGATCGCAATTACATCATTATCAAAATGAATGACTTGCTTATCGGCGAAGCTCTTAAAACCCTTCATTTCAAGTTTGGTCAAACGCATAACACGCTAAGTTACTGGTTAATTCATAATTGTAGGATGCAAATCCATTAACTGTTGAAAACTAGCCCGAAATGTGTGCTATTGCCCATTTTAATTATCTTAATCGGTGTTATCCATACCTTTTTTTAATTATGGCGTATTTTATGGTTTTTCATTGATTTGACCGCTACCACTATGTGATAAGCGTACTTGGTGTAAGTACCTTTAAAAGTCACGTTTTTACAGCCTTTTGCTTTAATGGGATGACAATAGCAGGAAATCTTTAGATCAAAACAGCAGCAATCTGTCAATTTATTTTGATTCAAAACCGGAGCATTTTAACCATTCTTAAATGTCAAGGTAGGTATGAATGTATCAACTTCATTTATTTGGCTGAATTTAGATTCATAAATTTCGAATAGAATACTTAAAAATTTCATAGGTTTCGCTTAATTAATGTGATATGCTTTGCTTGGAAGTATTTTGAGGTTATATTCTTCGTAAGACTATCTGTTTTTTTTATGGTCTAAGATTCAATGGCGAATTCTGTGGCGGAAATTATGGAATCCGTTGGTGTTGCCAATTCGTTAATCTGAACCGGAATAGACTATTTTTCGCACCATTTTTATTAGAATCCTTAAATATGATTTATAGATTAAAATTGATTTTTTGTATGTCACAAAAGTAATTGAATCTTAATGGCATCGGAATGCCAGCTTTCATATCTTTGTATTGTTATTAGTATTTGGCATTTTGGAATCTATACACCAGGATAATAGTAATTGATTCGCAGCAAAAATTATAAATTTCCTAATACAAATATCGCGTTATTGAACGCTTTTAAACGCATTTTTGCTTTCTAGTTGATAAGCATAAAGCAGGGCAGAGAAGCATGAAAGAGAGGATAAGGATATTAAACGAGAAAAAGGAGCAGGCTAAGCTGGGCGGAGGTATAAAACGTATAGCTAAGCAACATGAGAAAGGTAAATTGACCGCTCGTGAGAGGATTGAATTGCTTCTTGATGACGGGTCCTTTGAAGAGTTGGGCATATTTGTAACACACAGAAGCACCGAATTCGGTTTAGATAAGCAAATATTTCTTGGAGATGGAGTGGTCACCGGTTATGGAACAGTAAACGGACGTCAAGTATATGTATTCTCGCAGGATTTTACCGTTTTTGGCGGCTCGCTTTCTGAAACACATGCCGAAAAGATATGCAAGATCATGGATATGGCTATGAAAACGGGGTCGCCGTTGATCGGCTTAAATGATTCCGGAGGAGCCAGAATACAGGAAGGCGTTGTTTCTTTAGGCGGATATGCCGATATTTTTCATAAGAATGTAATGGCTTCCGGTGTTATTCCACAAATTTCTGCGATTATGGGGCCTTGTGCCGGTGGAGCAGTTTATTCTCCGGCCATCACGGATTTCACCTTAATGGTGGAGCATACATCCTATATGTTTGTAACGGGGCCGAATGTGGTTAAAACGGTAACTCATGAGGAAGTAACGGCTGAAGAACTGGGTGGAGCCAATACGCATGCTACCAAATCAGGTGTAACGCACTTCACTGCGGCAAATGCCATTGAATGTATTGATCAGATAAAGCGATTGTTGAGCTATATGCCGCAAAATTGTGAAGATAAAGCGCCGGTATATCCTTATGAAACACAAGTAGATGAGATCAGACCGGGATTAGGAGAGATCATTCCTGACAATCCAAATCATCCATACGATATGAGAGCGGTGATTGCCAATATTGTTGATCAGGACAGTTTCTTTGAAGTACATAAGGATTTTGCCGAGAACATGGTGGTGGGTTTTGCAAGATTGGCAGGGAGATCCATTGGTATTGTGGCCAACCAACCGGCTTATCTGGCAGGCGTATTGGATATTAATGGTTCTATCAAAGGAGCCAGATTTACCAGATTTTTAGATGCCTTCAACATTCCCATTTTAGTATTGGAAGATGTTCCCGGATTTTTACCGGGTACCGATCAGGAATGGAATGGTATTATAAAGAATGGTGCCAAATTGTTGTATGCTTTAAGTGAAGCTACTGTTCCTAAAATTACAGTTATTACCAGAAAAGCCTACGGTGGCGCTTATGATGTAATGAACTCAAAACATATCGGTGCAGACATGAATTATGCCTGGCCGACAGCTGAAATTGCAGTAATGGGACCAAAAGGTGCCGCAGAAATTATATTTAAAAACGAAATTAAATTATCTGATAACCCAAAACAAAAACTGGATGAAAAAGTAGAAGAGTACACTCAAGCATTTGCCAATCCCTATAAGGCCGCTGCAAGAGGATTTATTGATGAGATTATTGAACCCCAAGAAACCCGTATAAAACTTATTAAATCATTTAAGATGTTAGAGGGCAAGGTAGTACATCTG
>JAGQYH010000193.1 GCA_020436175.1 Bacteroidota bacterium | reverse complement strand
ATAAAGGCATGAATCTTGGCTTCATTGATTTCGCTGTTGGTTCTGGTAAGATCTTTTAAAGCCTCATACGGTTTTTCAAATCCTTCTCGTCTCAACACGGTTTGAATGGCCTCTGCCACCACTGCCCAGTTTTTATCTAAGTCATTTTGTATGGCTGCTTCGTTGACGATCAATTTACTTAATCCTTTATGGATGGAGTTGAGGGCAATCATTGAATGTGCAAAGGGCACGCCGACATTTCTTAAAACGGTGCTGTCGGTTAAATCGCGTTGTAATCTGGAAATGGGAAGTTTAGCTGCTAAATGTTCGTACAAAGCATTGGCTAAGCCTAAGTTACCTTCCGCATTTTCAAAATCAATCGGATTAACTTTATGCGGCATGGCAGAAGATCCAATTTCACCGGCTTTTAATTTTTGTTTAAAATAATCCATTGAAATATAGGTCCAGATATCTCTGCACATATCAATCAATATTGTATTGATCCGGGTATAATTGTGAAAAAGAGCTGCTAGGTTGTCGTAATGCTCTATTTGTGTAGTCGTTTGAGAACGATCTAATTTAAGAACATCATTAACGAAAGTATTTCCGAAAGCTATCCAATCCTGATTGGGATAAGCGACCAAATGAGCATTGAAATTTCCGGTAGCACCACCAAATTTTGCAGAGAAAGGAATGGTTTTTAGCAACTCTATTTGTTTTTCTATTCTTTCTCTAAACACGCGAATCTCTTTACCTAAAATCGTAGGCGAGGCCGGCTGTCCATGTGTTCTGGCCAAGAGCGTAATGTCTTTGTATTCCGTTTCCAATACTTTTAATTGTTCCATCAAAGCATTGATTTCCGGTAAGAAAACATCAAAGTGGGCTTCCTTTAATTGAAGTGGAGTAGCCGTATTATTGATATCTTGAGAGGTAAGTCCGAAATGTACAAATTCTAAAGCCGAAGCTGGAACAAAGGTCTTGATCTTGCTTTTAATAAAATACTCAACTGCTTTGACGTCGTGATTGGTCGTCTTTTCAATTTCTTTTATTTCAGCGGCATCTTCTTCAGAAAATTGCAAATACAGCTGACGTAACAATATCTGACTTTCTTTATCAAATGCTTCTATCTGAGGAATTTGTGTCGCCAAAAGGATCAAGTACTCAATTTCAACCTTAACTCGGTATTTAATCAGGGCATACTCCGAAAAATAGTCACCTAATGTTTCAACTTTATTGCGATATCGTCCATCAATTGGAGAAATAGCAGTTAATGTACTGGGCATAATCAGCTTTTGCCGCAAAGATACCGTTCTGATATCTTACAACAGAAATCCTAGTGTAATTTATTTATGAAATGTAGCCGTAGCTAAGTCTAATTCAAACAGAATCAATGTTTGATAAAGTTCTTGGAAAGCACCTCTGATCCATTGGTTATTTCAAGTGTGTAAAATCCTTTGGCGATATTTTCCATATTCAATTCCATAACTTCTTTTGAAGGCAATGAATTTTCAATCATAACTTTGCCTTGAACATCTATCACTTTTACATAAATCATTTCTGATCGGATATCCGACAATTTAAATGACAAAACGTTCTCCACCGGATTCGGATAAATTTCAAATTCCTTTTGGTCAGCCAAACTATTTACTTTCAATAGCAATGGATAATTGAATTGAGGCGTTCTGATCTCCACCGTATATTCTCCGTCATGCATTGATTTAGTTCTATTCAATTCTACAAATTCACGATCCAAGTTGTCATTTAGGATTAAATGCTCATGGCCATTTTTATCCAATACTGCAATTTGGTTAACTGTTTCATGCAGCAATGAAAGATCGATCTTGGTACTTTGATTCATTGGATTGGTCATGATAGGATCATAATCAGATGTATTCACATAATCCGGTGCCATTTTAAACAACCATGAAAAAAGTATTTCATTGGCATTGTTAACCGATTTGATTAAATACAATCCATTCTCATTAAAATTAATCGTTTTAGTGGCGGCAGAATGATAACTGTTGCCGGTTTGTAAGTTATAAGCCTCTACCGATTGTAAATTGTTTTCTTTCATCAATTGGGTGAGATCCAATGAACTGTTGGAATACACCATTTTATTGGCTATGTTTTCACCGGTAGTTGTGGTGAGTTTCATTTCTTGTGACGTTCTTCCGGTGTACTCGCAAGACAATCCTAAGTTATTTTGCATAAAGAATAACTGTAAAAAGATGGAAGGAAGCGCACAAGTGCCGTGATCAGGAATCAATCCACCTAAAGTAATATCTAAAGCTAAAATTTTATATCGTTGCCAAAATTGAAACCAAGGAATATAATTCCGTTGAACATCTCTGGTTTTTAACGCCCCGGATGGAGGAACTTGTTCATCAGAAGTACAATAATACATGTAAGTCGGATAGGGATTCTGCCAATCATAAACATTACTTTTCTCCAAACACACTCTAAAGGGATGATCAGGGTTTTGCTTCACTTCTTCAATGGCTTCCGGCACAAACATATCTTCCCAATAAGGCGCTACCCAGCCCGTATTACCATTTTGGGTTAAGATATTATTGGTGTACAAATCATCATAAGGGGAAGTTAAATAATTGGATACAGATTCTCCTGCGTCTTCATCTATGAGATTGCCATAAATATTTTCGCAGGTAGCCAGCAGATACAAAATATATTGTCGTGTAGGGTAAATGGGGTTATTGATGATAAAATCATAAGCTTCTCCGGAAAGATCATAAGCGCCGCTGCCACAGCCTGCAAATCTTACTTTGAATTCGTCTTGCCAACCATAGTCATTAATCATTTTGATGATTCCCATGGAGTTGGTTCCTCCTTCAGAATAACCCATTGGCAACACTCTATCGTTATAGGGTACACCAAGAATATCGCAGAGCTGTCGACCTGCTCTTACCAAATCAATAGAGGAAGATGCATTGGTTTTGTAGGTATTGTGATGGTGAAATCCGTCTCCATCGCCCATTCCGTAATAATCAGGAACGGCGCAAATCGTATTGATGGCACTTAATAAAACCGGTAAGAAAAATTCATATCCCCAATTGTTCGGTCTGGAAAATACGGCTTCTCTGTCGAACATGGTACCGTGTCCGTAAATAGAGAATGATTTTTCACAGACATAATGTTCATGCTTGGGAATGATCAGTACACCTGACGCCTGCACCGGATTGTCATAAAAATCTACCGATTCATAAATAACTTTATAGACATCTAAATCTCGTTGGTCGGCCACCGACATAAAATAAAGCTCAATTATCGTAGCCAGATCTGGGTTGTTCTCCGTTAGTGCTCCGGTCGCATTCATACCCATTTGAACTACTTCTTCATGGGTGAGCTCGTCTAAATATTCATAAGAAATTAAATCGCCCTGTTCTGCAGAAGCCAAATTCATAAAAATCAAATAGCAAAAAAGGGTTAAGTAAAGTTTTGAATACATAGCATTAAAATTTTGGACGGGGAAACTACATATTTTTGAGTAACTATACTAATAAATGGGTAGTAAGAAATATGTATGACTCAATAAAATCACTCAAAATACCTAAAATGATTAAAAGGAAAATTTTAAGTCAGAAGGCAAATGAATCAAATTTAAGCGCGCAATAATATTGCTGTTTTAATTTGAAAAGCCCGATTACTGCGCTCTAAAATTGAAGGTGACATATCCAATTTCTTCGCTGGCGGCATTGATATTACTGGATACTTTGGCATGTTTCAAGGCATCTTTAGCTCTTTGAATCAGTACTTGATCGGAAGTGGTAGAACCTTTTAATGTAAACTCGGCACTAATGATGTTTCCACTTTTATCAACCTTGATTTTGATCACAACTGTTCCAAATTTTTGAGAGTTGTCGTTCACCACCGGTAATTTTACCCATTTTCTTCCCCCTAATCCCGATAAGGCAGGACCGCTGCCGCTATTGCCTTGTCCGGTACCATTGTCATTACCGCCATTAGGAACACCGTCAGGGTTGCCAAAATCACCGGGACCGTCTTTATCTCCTTGGCTACCGCCTTTGCCCCAAGCATCATTCAGGCTTTCTGCCAGAGCATCCGCCTCTGCTTTTTTTCTTGCTTCCTCAGCTGCTTTCGCTTTGGCGATGGCTTCCGCTTCTGCTTTAGCCTTTGCTTCTGCCTCGGCTTTCTTTTTAGCTTCTTCCGCTGCCTTGGCTGCTTTTATCTCTTCTTTGGTAGGTTTTGGCTTTTCTTTTTGAGGGGTAATTGCTGGAGCTTCTTTTACATCTTGTGTGATCACCTCATCCGGCATAGTAGGTTTTACTTCAGGTTCAGATGCAGCTTCAATTGCTTCTGCCACCGCTTCCTGATTTTCAGCAGGTTCTGCTGCCGTTTGCCCCGGGTCAGCTACTTGACCTTTGCCCGTGGCAGAATTTCCGAAATCAATTAAAACGCCTTGCAATGGCTCATCCTTTGGCGTTTTCATTGCCAAAAGGATAAAAGCTAATAACAGTAAAAGGTGAATGGCTATAGAGGTTGCCCAACCTTTTACATTATTTTCTTTTTCGAATTTTTGCCATTTTTCTGTAGCGTTCATACGAGTATTATTACAAATCCTTTGCCAAAATGATTATTTCGGCTTGGTGGCCAATATTAATTTTATTTGCAAGTCGTTGGCGATATTCATGATTTCAACCACATTTTCGATAGGTACTGACTTGTCAGCACTTAATACCACTGTCGGATCATCCAAAGTGCCTACTTTTTTATTGACTAAGTTACGTACTTGTGATAAAGGTACTTTTTTACCATCTACCGCATATTCCAGACTTTTATTGATCTCAACAGAAATAGATTGGGGAGCCAATGATTGTGTATTGGA
>JAGQYH010000192.1 GCA_020436175.1 Bacteroidota bacterium | reverse complement strand
CCCATTTCTTTATGGACAGAGCCATTTACAGACCCGGCCAAACCGTCTATTTTAAGGGGATTTTGATACAAACCAATGGCGAGGATCATCAAATCTTAGCCAACAAAACCACTAAAGTTACCCTGCGGGATGTCAATTACCAGGAAGTGGCAACATTGGATTTGAAAACGAATGAGTTCGGTTCATTTCATGGCAGTTTTACTGCGCCTTCTTCCAGTTTGATGGGGCAAATGCAACTGGTAGGAGACGGTGGACAGGCCTATTTCAGAGTAGAAGAATACAAACGACCTACTTTTGAAGTTATCCTGGATACGTTGAACGACAGCTATAGCTTAAATCAGGAAGTTACGCTAACCGGTAAAGGGATGTCGTATGCCGGAGCACCATTAATTGATGCCAAAGTGAAATACAGAGTGGTTAGAGAAGTGCGCTATCCCTATTGGTATTGGGGCTGGGGCCGTCCGACTTATCCTTCGAACTCAAAAGAAATAACCAATGGTGAAACAGTAACCGGAAAGGACGGCAGTTATGCTATTCAGTTCCAAACGATTCCCGATCTATCGGTAGATGTAAAAAGCCAGCCGCAGTTTCATTACACGGTGTATGTCGACATTATAGATATCAATGGTGAAACAAGAAGTGCCAAAAAATCAATTGTTGCCGGATATGTAGGTCTTAATTTGAATGTAACTGTGCCGGATCATTGGGATAGAGACAGTGCGCAATCTATTAAGGTGTCCACTACAAATTTGGATGGTAAAAAGGTGGCTACAGAGGTTAGTTTGACGATCTATCAATTGATGCCACCGAAACATTTAAAGAAAGATAGACTTTGGTCTGTTCCCGACCAGTTTGTATTGACAGCGGCACAACACGATGAACTTTTCCCTAATGAGTTGTATCAAGAGGAGAATAATATGGAGCATTGGGAGAAAAAATCCATTGCAACATTTACTGTTCATACGGGAGACCAAGAAGCAATAGACATTACTGCTGCTACTATTCCACAGTCCGGAATTTACTTGGTGGAGGCCAAAGCAAAAGATAAAGCCGGCAATACCATAGAGGCAAAAAGTAATTTTACGGCGGTCTCCGAGAATGATGACCAACTCACTCGCCCCGAATATTTATCCGTTCAGATCGATCAAAACGCTTATCAACCCGGAGAAACGGCTTTTGTATCCATTGGCAGTAGCTTGCAACAGGCTTTTGTCATTTACGAATTGAGTTTCAATGGGAAAACCATCGATAAAAAGTATGTAACACTCAGTAACGAGATCGTCAAATTTCCGGTGCCCATTCAATCTTCACAACGAGGAGGATTGCAGGTACAATGTCTGTTGGTGCAACATAACAGAGTATTCAAAAACAGCAGTACGATTAATGTCCCGTTTGAAGAGCAGCAACTGGAAGTGGAGTGGATCACTTTCAAAGATCTGCTGGAACCCGGCCAAAAGGAACAATGGAAATTAAAGATAAAAGGCCCTAAAGGCGATCAGGTGGCGAGTGAATTGTTAGCCACCATGTATGATAAGAGTCTGGATTATTTTGTACCTCACCAATTTAATTTTCCGGTGAGTTTAACACCCAATATAAAAAATGCTCCAACATTTAATGAAGGCAGATTGTTTCAATCACTAGGCAGTCAAACATGGTTAAATAATAGCAACTATTACAATTATTCCATCACCACTCCCAATTATCCCAACTTAAATTTATTTGGATTTTATCTTTCGAGATATGGTTATCGATTTAGAAATGAGGTAATGTCATTGCAAGGCGCTGCTTCCGGAGACAAAATTAGAAGTAAAGCAGGAAATGCAGCTCCCGAAGCTGTAATGACCATGGATGCCATGGCAGAAGAGGAGGGCAATTTCGGTTACGCTGATGCCGACGGTATTGCAGATGGTGAAATGCTGGAAGAAAGCAACGATCCTTCAGAAGGAAAAAAAGATAAGGAAGCAACATTTTCACCACGTAAAAACTTAAATGAAACAGCTTTCTTCTTCCCTCAGTTAGAAACCAATGCCGAAGGAGAGGTGCTCATCAATTTCACGATGCCGGAAGCATTAACGACCTGGAAGTTTTTGGGATTTGCTCATGATAAAGAGTTGCATCATCAAATTTTCACCAAAGAAGTGAAAACCCGTAAGGATCTGATGGTGACTCCCAATTTCCCTCGATTCTTTAGGGAAGGCGACAAGATCACCGTCACCGCAAAAATTGATAATCTGTCAGATGCTGTATTAAAGGGTATGGCCACATTGGTTGTAAAAGATGCTTTAACGGCGCGGATTATTGACAGCGAATTATTGCTATCTAACGCCAATCAAAGCTTTTCAGTTGATGAGAAAGGGAGCATATCTATAGAATGGAAATTGTCCATTCCCGAGTCTGTGCAAGCGGTTACTTATGAGGTGTTGGCCAAGGCAGGTAATTTTACCGATGGTGTTACCAGCACTTTGCCGGTGTTAACCAACAGAATGATGGTGACGGAAAGTTTACCGTTGTGGTTAAAAGGAATAGGAACTAAGCAATTCACCTTTAAGAATTTAAAAGAAAACAACTCCACAACCTTGGATCATTATCAAATGACATTGGAGTATGCTTCCAATCCGGTATGGTATGCAGTGCAGGCTTTGCCTTATTTAATGGAGTTTCCTCATGAGTGCACGGAGCAATTGTTCAGCCGTTATTATGCTAACTCTATTGCCGGCCATGTGGCCAATACCAATCCAACCATCAAGGATGTTTTTGAGCAATGGAAAACCGGTCACCCGGAGGCGTTGTTAAGCAACTTGGAAAAGAACCAGGAGTTGAAAGCATTATTCATCGAGGAAACACCATGGTTAAGAAATGCTCAAGATGAAAGTGAAAGAAAAAAGAGAATAGCGTTATTGTTCGATCTGAATAGAATGCAGAATGAGAAAGTCAATGCTTTGAAAAAAATTCAGGAACGACAAACACCCAACGGTGGATTTTCATGGTTTCCCGGAATGCGAGATAGCCGGTATATCACGCAACACATTTTATCGGGGATAGCCCATTTGGTTCAACTAAATGTAGAAGGCACCAATGATCCAGTTATCAATTCAATTGTCGAGAAAGCCATCCCTTATTTGGATGCAAGAATGGTGGAGGATCTGGAAAATATCAAGAAGTACAACAAGAACTGGAAGAAGGAAGATCACTTGAGCAGCATCCAAATCCACTATCTGTATGTTAGAGCTCATTTCAAATCGATTCCAATGAGTCAGTCAACTAAAGAAGCATTCGACTATTTTTTAGAACAAGCCGGTACTTATTGGTTGAGTAAAGGTTTTTACAATCAAGGGATGATCGCCATCGCATTACATGCTTATGAACAAACCGCAAAAGCAAGAGATATCATGGCTTCCATTAAAGAAAATGCCATCGTTTCTGAAGAAATGGGCATGTATTGGAAGGCTATAGAGCAAGGAGGCTACTATTGGTATAATGCCCCTATTGAATCTCAGGCACTTTTGATTGAGGCTTTTCATACTGTTTTAGATGACAATACCTCCGTTAACGAAATGAAAGTGTGGTTACTCAAACAAAAGCAAGTTCAAGATTGGAGAACCACCAAAGCTACCACCGAAGCCATTTTTGCACTATTGTTACGTGGAGAAGATTGGTTAAGATCAACCGAATTGGCACAAATAAAGGTGGGCGGCACATTGGTAGATCCTAAAAAGATGGATGCCACTATTGAACCCGGTACCGGCTATTTTAAAGTCAAATGGCAAGGAGAACAAATATCAAAAGAGATGGCGGAGGTTACGGTGACCAGCACAACTGATGCGCCTTCGTGGGGAGCCATGTATTGGCAGTATTTTGAAGACTTGGATAAGATCAACACCTTTGAAGATACGCCATTGCAATTAAAGAAAGATATTTTTGTGGAAACGGTAGGTAATGCCGGTCCTGTTATCACGCCAATAACGGAGGTTGATGCGATTGAACCGGGCGATAAATTGAAAATCAGAATTGAGTTAAGAGTAGATAGAAATATGGAGTATGTACACATGAAAGATATGCGTGCCAGTGGCTTGGAGCCCATCAATGTTTTATCTCAATACAAATACCAAGATGGCTTAGGCTATTATGAATCTACCAAAGATGCTGCCACACATTTCTTCTTCGACTATTTACCAAAGGGCGTTTATGTGTTTGAGTATCCTTTAAGAGTGGCTCAGAAAGGAGATTTCTCTAATGGCATCACCACCATCCAAAGTATGTATGCTCCTGAATTTGCCAGTCATTCACAAGGTGTTCGGGTAGAAGTGGAATAGATGCATTTCAAAGCTTAATTTCAATTACAAGATTCAAAAGGAATATAGGCGTCGGCGGTGTGTTAGCAGAAGATGCAGGCGACTGAAAAACCTTCTTTAAATCTTGTGAAATGACTAAAGCAGGTTTAACTTGTGCCCAAAATCAAAATGGATGAAGGATATTTTTGGAGAGATTTTCAAAGATTTGATGGATGATAAAAGTGTTGAGATCGAATTGCCGCCAAAGGCATTCAAGACTTTCAACGGTAAGATCATCGAGTATATTCCCGGAGAGTCGTTAACCACAATTTTTCCGATCAATGAAGCGCATAGCAATCCGGCCGGAATGCTTTTAGGAGGCATGTTGCCGGTTTTTATTGATATGACTATGGGACCATTTTCAACCTTGGAAACAAAATCGATGTGCCTGACTTTAGATTTGAATACTACATATCTAAAACCTGTTTTCCCTAAAGACAAGTATTTGAGAATTGTGGCTACCATCATTAAACATTCTAAAAATTACTTCATCACTGAAGCAAAAGTCTATAATTCAAAAGATGATTTAA
>JAGQYH010000191.1 GCA_020436175.1 Bacteroidota bacterium | reverse complement strand
AAAGGATTCAATAGGTAAAATGATCAATGGTGTGATCACCGATACGGAAGGGAAATTTATGATAAAGAGTATTCCTTTTGGTCAGACAGTTGTATTAGAAATTAGTTTTATCGGTTTTAACACCATCACACAAAACATTAAACTTACCAAAGATAACCCGGCATACGATGCAGGAAATATAAAAATGCGACCCGATACAGAATTGTTAAAGGAAGTTGAAGTAAAAGGAGAGCAGGTGGTTGTGCAAACCAGCTTGGATAAGAAAACTTACAACGTTGACAAAAGTGCAATCACCAAGTCAAAATCAGCTTCTGATGTTTTGGGTGAGTTACCTTCTGTGAGTGTCGATGCCGATGGCAGCATCAGTTTAAGAGGTAATTCAAATGTGAGAATTTTGGTAGATGGCGAAAGTTCATTGGCTGCCAGTGGCAATATTGAATTGATTCTACAACAGATACCGGCAGAATCTATAGAAAAGATCGATGTGGTAACCAATCCTTCCGCCAAATATGATCCTGAAGGAACATCAGGCATCATCAATATAATATTGAAAAAAGAAAAACAACGAGGAATAAATGGTACAGTTAGCGCCGGAATAGGTACTTGGAATAAATACAATGCTGCTACTTTTATCAATTATCGAAAGAATAAATTTGGTTTAACAGCCAACTATAATTTCAGATATTATGATTCATACAGCAACGGATCTCTTAAAAGGACTACCATCACAGACGGGGTTGAAAGCATTTTAGATCAGACTGATCGATCGGATAACGATAATATGTCGCATTTTGGAAGGCTGGGTTTGACGTACAGTCCGAATAAAAAGAATACGTTGAGCTTTAGTGCCATGACCAACATGTTTCAGTTTAATCGTGATGCTACCATCTTGACTTACATTTATAATGGCACCAACGATACAGAATATAATTCCGATAGAATGTCATTGTTCAATGGTAATGGCGTATTTACCAGTGGCAACATTTATCATTCTGTCAAATTCAAAGAAGAAAGCGCAGAAGTGAAATACGGCGCGAACTATTCTGTGTTCAGAGGTAACTTTGACGGTGGTTACAGTGAAGATTCTGTAGTAACGGACAATAGTTTTTTCATATCTGCACAAGAAACGGAAGTAGATGCCATATCTCACACGCTGGACATTCCGGTGGATTTTACCATTCCTGTTAATGATAATATTACGGAAGAATTTGGCTTAAACAGTACCTTGGTTTGGAGAAAAGCCGATTTTGTTTCAAGATCAAAAGTGAATGAAAGTGATGATTTTCAATTAGACAATGAACTTTTAAATAATTTTAGGTACAATGAACAAGTTCATGCTGTTTATGCCAATCACATTCACAAGATTAAACGGTTCAGTTATCAAGTTGGTTTAAGATTAGAAGAAGTAATCATTGATGCTGAAGTGGAGTCGCTATCCGGCGGGCTGCAAACATTTGACCGCAATTATTTTGGATGGTATCCAAGTATTTTTCTAAGACAAGGATTCGGTAAAAATGAAAAGTCTTTGCACGAGGTTCAGTTAAGTTATTCAAAAAGAATCAATCGGCCTAGCTATAGAATTGTAAATCCTTTCAGAGACTATTCAGATCCATTGAATCCGAGAGAAGGTAATCCGTTTTTGCAGCCCGAATTCATTAACTCACTCGAATTAGGATACAATAAAGTATGGGAGAAGGTTACTTTAAATTCCAGTTTGTTCTATAAAATGACTACCGATCTTTTTACAAGAGTCAGCACATTGATCGAAGAAGATGTTGTATTAACCAGTTATGAGAATATCGGCAAATCGCATGAGTTTGGTTGGGAGATCGTTAACAAGTTTAAAGTGTTGGATTGGTGGGACTTAGGCATGGATTTCAATATTTCTAAAAATTACATTCGTGGCAATTCAACCAGCGTTTCCTTTAATAATGAGAATATATCCTATGGTGGAAAAGCTTCTTCAACAATGCGTTACAAAGGTTTTGAAGCTCAAATTATCGGAAGATACAGAGGACCACAGATCACATCTCAAGGGGAACGCAATGGATTTGGAACGTTGGATATTGCCTTGAAACAAGATATATTAAAGAAGAAAGGTTCGATTACATTTTCAGCCAATGATATCACTAATTCCCGTAAAAGATCCGGAAGTACAATCGGAGAGAATTTTACATCAGAATATGAAGATCAAAGAGAATCGAGGGTTTTCTGGTTGACTTTTAGTTATGGCTTCGGTAAAATGGGTGAAATGTTCAATAAAAGAGCCAACAAAAGGGACAGTGGCGATGATGACGGCGGTGGCGATGAAGGTATGTTTTAGATATTTAAAAAATTATCATTTACGTTCGATTCTTTCAATGAAATCTCCAAAACTTCTTGTTTCATTAGGCTCTTCCATCCATTTGGGTGGAGCAGGTTTGTCAACGCTTCTAAACATATAGGCTAGCCAGGCACCGGCTACGGCTCCAAGTAAATGAGATTCCCATGAAATGCCCGGCTGTCCGGGAAAAACGCCATACACCATTCCGCCGTAAAAGAAGGCGATTATTAACGATAAAGCAATAGATTTTATATCACCTCGAAAAATGCCGCTGAAAAAGATAAATCCGAATAAGCCATACACCAAGCCGCTGGCACCAATATGGAAGGTTCCGCCTCTGGCAAGCAGCCAAACGAACATCCCGGTTAATAAATAGATTAGAATAAAAACGGTATAGGCAACTCTTCGGTAGGCGATAAACAGAATGGCCGACAGCACGAAAAATGGAAGTGAATTAGAAATAATATGACTCCATTCTCCATGTAAAAATGGCGCCAAGAATACGCCTTTCAAACCACCTACAGTTCTTGGAAGCACACCTAAATAACTCAGCCTTAAACCCAAAACAGATTCAATAATTTCCGTTGTCCACATAATGCAAAGAAATAAAAGCGGTAGCCATAAACCGGGCCAAATGTATTTGAATGCCTTCATATAATTTATCTTATCCTATTTGTACGTGAATTAATCGAACATTGATCCATAATGGATTATTTTTAAACTTAACTAAACTAAAAAACATTCCCATTGCTTCAAGTGAATAATTGAGTTTTATCAATATCAGTTACATTAACTGTTCATAAAGAAAGATATTAAAAATGCGGTGGTCTTGATTTTTTTTTAGATTTGTCCGGCTAAAATCGCCTACTATAATGGTTATAGGAGTTTTAAAAGAACCCGGAGATGAAAAACGTGTTGCCCTCTTGCCGGGAGAGGTGAAGACAATAATTGGAATGAATGTGGCAGTTTGGATAGAATCCAAAGCCGGAAATCAAGCCTTTGAATCAGATGCTGCTTACGCTGAAGTTGGCGCTACCATAAAAGAAAGGAAATCAATTTTACAGGCGGCTGATATTATATTACAGATCAATGAGATCGACCAAAATGATATGGCAGCAATTCCTTCGGGAAAAGTAATTATGTCAATGTTGTCTCCTTTAGCCAATCACGAATTGATAAAATTTGCACAGGCACAACAACTAACAACTTTCAGTATGGATTTCGTGCCCAGAACGACAAGAGCGCAAGCCATGGATGTTTTGTCTTCAATGGCTTCCGTAGCAGGATATAAGGCAGTTTTAAAAGCTGCCGAAGCTTTGCCTCATTTTTTTCCAATGTACATTACTGCAGCCGGTAGTATTAAACCTTCCAAAGTTTTGATATTGGGTGCCGGTGTGGCAGGTTTGCAGGCCATCGCAACAGCCAGAAAGTTAGGCGCAGTAGTCGAAGCTTTTGACGTTCGATCTGCCGTAAAAGAAGAAGTGATGAGTTTAGGGGCGAAATTTGTGGAAGTAGAAGGTGCTACTGAAGATAAAGCAGCCGGAGGATATGCCGTCGAACAAACGGAAGAGTTTAAGAAGAAACAAACTCAAATGATTCAAGATCATGCCATCAAATCAGATGTAGTGATATGCACCGCCCAAATTCCGGGAAGAAGAGCGCCATTATTGATTACAAAAGATACGGTTGAAGCCATGAAGCCGGGTTCGGTGATTGTAGATATGGCTGCTTCTACAGGAGGCAACTGTGAGTTAACGGAAAATGATGTTACCGTAGTCAAACACGAGGTAACTATAATCGGTGATTCAAATTTACCGTGTTCCATGTCAGTAGATGCCAGTTTTATGTATGGTAAGAACATGATCAACTTCCTGAAACTAATCGTTGATAAAGAAGGCAACTTAAATTTGAACTGGGAAGATGATATTGTTGCGGGAACTTGTATTACCCACGCCGGTGAAATAAAAAATGAAAGAGTTAAACAAGTAATTGAAGCCAATAATTAGAGGAAATGGTAGAAGGAACATTAAATCATATCATGCAGATAATCTATTTGTTATCTGCAATTGCTTTCATTGTAGGTTTAAAACTACAGAGTTCTCCTGATTCAGCCAGACGAGGTAATATTTGGGCGGCATTTGGAATGGGATTGGCAACATTAGCCACTATTGTCATTTTTGGATATAGTGCCAATGCGACTATTTTACAATATGCTTTAGTTTTTGTAGCCATAGCATTGGGAGGTTTAATTGGTGGTTACATGGCCAAAACGGTAAAGATGACGGCCATGCCGGAAATGGTATCCTTTTTCAATGGTATGGGGGGCGCTACTGCGGTAGCCATTGCGGTAGCTGAATATGGCGGCTGGGCTGCTCGTGAAAATTCATCAATTGGTGAATTCTTATCCCTTTGGTTAGGTTTAGTCATTGGCGGTGTTGCCTTTACAGGAAGTTTAATTGCCTACGGAAAGTTACAAGGTAAGATCAAAGACAAAGTTTTACCGGCACAGCAAGTCATTAATATGTTGGTGTTGATAGCGATG
>JAGQYH010000190.1 GCA_020436175.1 Bacteroidota bacterium | reverse complement strand
AATGAAAAAATTAAAATTGTACATTCCTATTCTATTGATGCTATCGTGTTGCTCACTTATTTTTCTTTCCTGTGAAGACGAAACTACTTCCATTGAAATTTGTAATAACGGTATTGATGATGATGGTGACGGCAACATCGATTGTGCCGATGGCGATTGTGCCAGTGAAACCAATTGTTTACCGGTAGAGATCTGTAATAACGGCATTGACGATGACGGAGATGGCGATATTGATTGTGCTGACAGCGACTGTTCAGGTGAAACTATTTGTAATCCTGTTGAAATTTGTGATAATGGCATTGACGATGACGGTGATGGTCTGATAGATTGTTTAGACAGTGATTGCAGTGCTTTTATTGGTTGTGTTGATGACTGTAGCAATGGAATAGATGATGATGGAGATGGCGACATTGATTGTTTTGATTCTGATTGCAGTACTTTCAGCGAGCCGATTTATACAGCCTCATGGGTAGGTTTCTATACCATAGCTAATGGATTGATCAGTTTCCCGGAAGAAGATAACCTGGTCATAACATCAGGTGCATCAACTACAGATAATATTGTAAATATTACCAGTGAAATATTGCGTTTTTCAGCTACCGCAACCATTACAAGTTGTAATAAATTAAACTTAGAAGACGATATTGTTATTGACTATATCCCGGTTGGGGAAAATAATCAAGATACTGTTTTTAATGTTTTACTTGGTGATAATAGCATCATAACCATTAATGAAGACATCCAAACTATTTTTATCAATTTCCAAGGTGTTGTTATTACTGATGGCACCACACCGGTTCCTTTGTTCCCTTACCCAATAAGTGGTGTGGAGATAAAAAGTGATGCTTCCGGCAGTGCAAGACAATAACAAAAAAGTATAGAATTTTTTAAAGAGCCTTCAATTTGAGGGCTCTTTTTATATTTGATCCAATGCATCTAAAATTATCCGGCAAGCTTCCATTATTTGGTTTTCCGTGATGATCAACGGTGGTGCTATTCGAATACAGTTATTAGCAAATAAAAACCAATCAGTAATCAATCCGTTGGCCAAACAATGCTGTATCACTTTTTGTACTTCATCAAAATTGTTTAAATACATGGCCATCATTAATCCTGCCGAGTTAATCTTTATGATCTTGGGATGTTGGAGTTGACTTAAAAACAATTGCTCCTTTTCTTGTATGCTTTTCAAAATATTGCTCTCATGGATCACCTTTATGGACGCCAATGCCGCCGCACAACACACGGGATGACCACCAAATGTGGTAATATGTCCTAAGATCGGGTTATCCTTTATAACCGACATGATCTCTTTTGAAGTGACAATAGCTCCAATGGGCATACCGCCACCAAGTCCTTTGGCCAATAAAAGAATATCCGGTAGAACACCGCTTTGCTCAAAACCAAACATGGTACCTGTTCGCCCACAACCGGTTTGAATTTCATCAAACACCAGCAACGTTCCGGTTGCATTACACCTTTCTCTAATGGCTTTCAAATATCCTTCTGTGGGTACAATCACACCTGCCTCAGCCTGAACGACTTCCATAAAAACAGCTGCTGTTTGATCGGTAATTTTTAAAAGGTCGTCAAAATCATTATAGTTGATCAAAGTAGTGTAAGGCAGCAATGGCCTGTAGTTTTGCTTAAAATATTCATCGCCCAAAATGCTTAATGCTCCCTGCGTACTGCCATGATAGGCATTCCTAAAAGAAATGATCTCCTTTTTACGGGTAAATCGTTTGGCTAGCTTCATGGCACCTTCCGTGGCTTCTGTGCCGCTATTGACAAAATATACATTATCCAAATTTTCCGGCAATAATGTTGTGATATAGGCCGCCAATTCAGCTTGGGGACTTAATACAAATTCACCATATACCATCGTGTGCATGTAAAGGGCCGACTGTTTTTGCACAGCTTCAACCACTTTAGGATGGCAATGGCCGACATTGCTCACACTTATGCCGGCAATAAGGTCAATGTATTGATTGCCCTGCAAATCAAATAAATAAACTCCCTCACCTCTTTCGATTTCCAGCATTAAAGGCATATCGCTGGTTTGAGCCACATTATTCAAAAAAAGTTGCCGTTGACTGATCATGAAATCAAAGGTCATTAATAAACTTCAAAAAACAAATCCAATAAGTTCTTATCTTGCTAAGATCATCAAACTGAGATCTTTTCAAACAAAGTTTTCAATTCATTTTATTTTATATACTGTTAAAATCGATCTATGAAGATTTATAAGAATCTTTTTCTCCTATTGTTTTTTACCCATTTCTCAACGGTGGCCCAAACAGACACCGTTGAAAGAACCAATTACACTTTGCTCTGGGAGATCACTTCTTCATGGCAAGAGCAACCGTCTTATCTGTTCGGCACCATGCATGTAGAAAACAAAGAAGCCTTTCGATTTTCTGATAGTGTTCTAATTGTATTCGACAAAGTGGATGCCGTAGCCTTGGAGTTGAATTTAGACACCGTTATACAAACCATTTTTGGAGATGCCATTAGTGTGACCGATACAATGAAACGGCCTACGAGATGGAAGCATATGATGAGAGTGACTTTGACATCGACTTCGAGAAATTAAAAGAGAAAATCTCAAAAAGAGGCATTAATCCGCGTAAAATCAAAAATAAAAAAACACTGGATTATCTTTTTCTGGAAGATGAGGACAACACGAACATGCCTACCTTTTTGGACGGTTATTTATTTCAAAGAGCAAAAGCACTCAATAAAATGGTGTATGGATTGGAGGAGTTTGAGCAACAGATGACCATGATGGAAGGAGCCTTCACTACAGAAAACGATCAATATTTCCATCCCGACTCCTTTCTATCTCAACTCGATCTGGAAGAAAAGGCATTCGACTTTTTATTAAAGACCTATGAAGAAGGAGATCTAACTAAGATTGAAAAGTTACCTCATTTTGAGAAAGACTTTTTTGAAGCCGAATGGATGATCAAAAGAAACAACATCATGATTGCCAGTATGGATACCTTAATGAAAACCGGTTCGATATTTACTGCCGTTGGTGTCGGGCATTTACCAGGTGAACATGGACTTATTCATCTGTTGCAAGAAGCAGGCTATACTGTTAGACCTGTTTCCGCTTCATTTACAGGCTTGGCGGATTCCATTCTAAATCTCGATCTGGATTATGTTTGGCATACGGCAACCGATAGTGCAGCAGGTTTTCAATTAAAAGTGCCTTATGATCCATTTGGGGTAACCGATGGTATTCCGGGATTGGATATGCAAGTCAGTTATGACCTTATCAGTGGTCTGAATTGCTACTATTATGCTGTTCCATTAGCGATTGCCGGCATTGAAGATAATTCTATGGACATTATGCAAACCTTAGTGGATAGGTTGAAAAACAGTGGTGCCAGCAGCGTGGACAATATCAAAGAGATCCACTATGAGAAAATTAAAGGATTTGAGTTTGAATTGTCTAAATCTTTTTTCTTCAAAGCCAGAGTGAGAGTTTTTACAGTGAACAAACACCTTTATTTGTTTATGGTAGGCATTACTGATGAGATCTTATTTTCGGAAGATGCAGATGCGTTCTTTAACTCCATCAAGTTCTTTAAACCGGAGATCAATGAAGCAGAAAAAATTGAAGACTGGGACGAATATGTTTATGAAGAAGCGGCCTATACCATAAAATTCCCTTCTAAACCCACATACAGCCTTCATGATTTCCCAAATCCTTTGAACGAAGAAGGTGAACCGTATAAACTACACATGTACTTAAGCACTAATCAGGCTAAGCAACAAGTTTATCTGTTACGATGGAATGACACACCCAATGGTTTTGTCTTTAATCAGGATTCATTGATTTTTCAAGAAACATTTTCATCCGTTTATGGCGAAGACTATGTTTTCGATCCCACCATCGAAAATCTTTATCTTATCAATGGTGTCTCCGGATATGAACCGCAAGAAACTGCAATGGTAGATGGATGGACACTTCGCATGAGGTTGTTCCTTAGAGGCAACAGACAATATCTATTGATCGGACAAAGTTTAAAAGGGCATGAATTCAGTGAAGAAATGGAACACTTTTTTAACTCCTTTGAACCGCTTCCCTTTTTACCGCCGGTGCTTTCCCCTCAAAAGATAGAAGAAATAACCGTTTTATTGCCCGACATCCCAATTAAAGAGGAACAAGAAACCAATGATTATTATTGGCTCAATGATTTTAATTATACCAATTACACGACCATAGATAAAAATTCGGCAACGTCGTATGTCATTGGCATTACGAATTACGATGAGTATCACCGAATTTATACTATTGATTCTTTTTATAGGGAGATCATAGATAACAGCTTAGATTATGCTCAGTCTGTAGAGGAAATTATCATTTCTGAACTCAAAGATGGAAGTAAATATGCTCATGGCACCTATTCGGATGCTAACACCGTTAATAAAACATCTTTTTATTACAAGTACCAAAACAATAAGCTGTATGAATTAACCATATATCCCGAAATGGAAGATCATTCACTGTTTGAAGCAATAATGGATAGCATTGACATTGAAGATCTCGCCATTGATTTTGATCCTTATGCCTCCAAAGCAGCAATATTGCTATTGAATCTACAATCCGGCGACTCTACTACTTACACAAATGCCAAAGATGCTTTGGATTATTACGCTTTTGACTCCACAGAACTAATCCTTTTGGTAAATGCTTTGAACTTGAAATATGTAGACAGTAGTGAATATTACTACAGTATTCCTTATTTACTATTGGATGCCATCTCCAACTTTAAAGATACCATCAGTCTCCCTGCTTTAAAGGAGTTTTACTTAAAAACAGATGAACCCTATTTAGCCAATAAAGCATTAAATATTTATGTTGACATTGTAGATGATCCTATCCGATCGATGAAACTTATTGAGCAGTATC
>JAGQYH010000018.1 GCA_020436175.1 Bacteroidota bacterium | reverse complement strand
CTGGATTATGTACTCACCCCGGGCCGCTATGTAGGCTTGGCAGAGGAAGAAGATGACTTTGACTTTGCCGAACGCTTTACCGGCCTGAAGGCCGAGTTTGAAGCACAACTCAAAGAAGAAGCCGAACTCAACGAAAGGATTATTTCCAACCTTAGTCGTCTGAACCTTGATTTGGAGGATTCAAAGATTACATGATTATGGAACACAAAGAATTGACGCATAAAATAATTGGTGCAGCCATGGAAGTTCACAAACATTTGGGCAACGGATTTCAGGAAGTAGTATATCAAAGGGCATTGGCAATTGAAATGACAATGCAAGGCTTAATCTACAGCAGAGAACACGAAATGCCCTTGCAATACAAAGGCCATGATGTAGGCACCAGAAGAGTTGATTTTTTGGTAGAAGATGAAATCATGGTAGAAATTAAAGCCATTATCAATTTGGAAGATGTGCACCTTGCCCAAGCCATGAATTATGTAGAAGCTTATAATTTGAACATTGGATTACTTATCAACTTTGGAGCGAAATCTTTGCAGTTTAAAAGAGTGCACAACAATAACCGTAAATCAATCAGGAAATTATGAAAATCAAGAAAAATCAAGGTTCAGACAACCTTCAAAAAGTGAAGATTGATGAGTGAGTGGACGGAAGTAAAACTAGGTGATGTACTCGTTAAGATTACTAAGGGAACCACACCACCTAGAGGAAAAGGCTTTGTTGATGATGGTATAAACTATATCAAGTCTGATGCTATCGGATATGATGGTCGTATTGATGACTCTCTCTTTGTAAGCATAGATGAAGAGACACACGAAAAATTTAAGCGGTCTCAATTAGAAAAAGATGACATTCTATTTTCTATGGCAGGTGTATTTCTTGGTAAAAATGCTATTGTCAAAGAAGAGCATCTTCCTGCAAATACTAACCAAGCCCTAGCAATAATTCGCTTGAACCAAAATTTAGCCAAACCCCAATTTGTAAGCTACTACTTGAGACAGCCTGCTGTTATTGAATACATAAATAACATGTCAGGCCAGTCAGCTCAACCAAATATTAATTTTCAAGAAATTTCAAGTATTGAAATCCCTTTACCAAATATTGAAGAACAACAGAATGTTATTGAAGTCCTTTCCAGCTTAGACGACAAAATAGACCTGCTGCACCGCCAAAACCAAACCCTGGAGCAATTGGCGGAGACGCTGTTTCGGCAGTGGTTCCTGCCTGCCGGCAGGCACGGTGTGGAGGAAGCGGATGATGATTGGGAGGTATTACAATTACAGGATGTTGCAGAAGTGAAAAATGGTTTTGCTTTTAGTAGCAAGTCATATGTTGATTACGCACCTGAGCATTTAGAAGTATTAAAAATGGGACATATCGAAAGAGGTGGAGGATTGCGGACTGACCCCAAAAGAGATTATGCCCCAAGAGAAGAACGACTTGAAAGATATATTCTAGACAAAGGGGACATTGTAATGGCAATGACTGACATGAAAGATAATGTTGTCATTTTAGGTGTTCCAGCTATGATTGATGAAAGTGATAGGTACGTGCTTAATCAACGTGTGGCCAGAATATACTTAAAAAATAGAGATAGCCTAATAAATGAGTATCTGCTTTATGTGCAACTTAAAGACCCTGATTTTATTGCTGAATTACAAAGCAAAGCAAACAGTGGGGTTCAAGTTAATTTGTCAACGGCATCAATAAAAGAAAGTGAAATACTTATTCCACCAATGGAATTGCAACTGGAGAAAGGTAATTCTATTACTGACTTATACTTGAAGAAAGAGTATAACGACAAGCAAATAAAAAGCTTAACCAAATTGAGAGACACATTACTTCCCAAATTAATGAGCGGTGAAGTAAGAATACGATAAAAGGATGACCGACAGACTTAATCAAGATATTATCAAAGACCTTCTGAAATTGAAAGCCGATGGCAATTTATACCATCGGGAGAGTCAATATCTTGAATTTAAGGAATCTTTCAACCTTGCTGGTTTGGCAGATTATTACCGCGATTTTGCGGCATTTGCCAATAACAAAGGAGGTTATCTGATTTTTGGTGTAAAGGATAGACCTAGGAGAGAATTGATTGGGCTTTCTGAAAAAGCAATTGAGCAATTCGACAAGCTTGACCCTGAGATAGTGACTGGTCACCTACTTGATATTTTCAAAGGAGACATTGAATGGGAGCATGATATTTTCAAAATTGGCGAACTCTCATTTGCAGCTTTTTACGTGCACCAAGCAGGAGTCAAACCTATCATCTGTGCAAAGGATGAAGGGAAAGACCAGATTTTGAAGAATGGAGAAATCTACTATCGCTATGGTGGGAGAACACAGAAAATTCAAGCAACAGAATTAGAAACTATCATCAACCAAAGAATTGAACAAACCAATAGTCAATGGTTAGACCTTGTTCAAAAAATCGGTCAATCTGGGCCTGCAAACGCTGCAATTCTTGATACAGAAAAGGGAATAATTGAGAAAAAAGATTCTCAAATTTTAGTTGTAGATGAAGAGCTTGTCAAAGGCATGCAATGGATTAAGGAAGGAGAGTTCAAAGAAACAAAGGGAGCAAAAACCTTAAAGCTTGTCGGAGAAGTTTCACCAGTTGACCAGGTAGAAATCGTAAAAAGAGTCAAAGAAAATAGATTGAAAGACTATCCTTTGACAGCTAGACAACTGATAACCGAAATAAAAAAGAAAGCGCCAGCCATTAAAGAACCAGAGATTTATTCAATCCTAAGAGAGAATGATGTAAAAAACAATAAAGAGTATTCCACATATGTCTTTCGGAACAATGGCCAAGAGGAAGCATACGAGAAGGATGGCACTTTGCCAACTGGCATACCTAGCATTTATAAACCAGCAGCAGTTGGCTTGGTGGAGCGAATATTCAAGAACAACTCGAAAAAAGACAAATGACAAGAATAACCGAAAATACCATAGAAGATTTTGCCATTAAATTGTTGGAGCACTTGGGCTATGAATACATCTATGCTCCAAGTATTGCACATGATGGCGAAAATCCGGAACGGAGTTCATACGAAGAAATTCTGCTCACTCATCGCATGGCAGAAGTGGTGCGAAGAATCAACCCCACCGTGCCACCTGCTGCACAGGAAGAAGCCATCAAAGAGATTCAGCGTATCCATTCACCAGAGTTATTGACCAACAATGAGAGCTTTCATCGCATATTAACCGAAGGCATCAAAGTCAGTTATCAAAAAGACGGACAACAAAGAGGTGATTTAGTCTGGTTGATCGACTTCAATACGCCCGAAAACAACGACTATATTGTTGCCAATCAGTTTACGGTGGTAGAAGATGGCGTAAACAAACGCCCCGATGTTATTCTCTTTGTAAACGGCATTCCTTTAGTGGTCATCGAATTGAAAAACGCAGCAGATGAAAACGCTACAATCAAATCTGCTTTCCGCCAGATAGAAACCTACAAAGCAGTCATTCCAAGTCTCTTTACCTACAATGTGTTTACCGTTATTTCAGATGGATTAGAAGCTAGAGCAGGAACGCTTTCATCGGGCATGAGCCGTTTTATGGCCTGGAAATCGGCAGACGGCAAAGAAGAAGCATCGCACTTGGTGAGTCAATTGGAAACGCTCATCAATGGTATGCTCAATAAAGAAACCTTGCTGGATTTGGTTCGGCATTTCATCGTCTTTGAAAAATCGAAAAAAGAAGATGTCGAAACAGGTGTAACCACCATTTCAACCGTCAAAAAGTTAGCGGCTTATCATCAATACTATGCCGTAAACCGAGCGGTGGAATCTGCCATGCGTGCCACTGGCTATAAGGTAGAAAAGCAAACGCCAACCGGTATAGTGATGGAATCGCCTGAAAGTTATGGTGTGGCTGGAGTAAAATCACAACTCAAAGGCGACAGAAAAGGCGGTGTGGTTTGGCATACCCAAGGAAGTGGTAAATCGCTTTCCATGGTGTTCTTCACGGGTAAAATCGTATTAGCTTTGGACAATCCTACCGTTGTGGTCATCACCGACAGAAACGATTTGGACGACCAACTCTTTGACACTTTTGCTTCTTCCACGCAACTCTTACGACAAGAACCGAAGCAGATAGAAAATCGAAACGACTTAAAGGAAAAACTGAAAGTGGCTTCTGGCGGTGTGATTTTTACTACCATTCAAAAATTCTCACCCGAAGAAGGCAATGTGTATGAAACGCTTTCGGATCGAGAAAACATTGTGGTAATAGCTGATGAAGCCCACCGAACGCAGTACGGTTTCAAAGCCAAAACAGTAGATGACAAAGATGAACAGGGCAATGTGATTGGTAAAAAAACCGTTTACGGCTTTGCCAAGTATATGCGTGATGCTTTACCTAATGCCACCTATATCGGTTTTACAGGCACGCCTATTGAAAGCACCGATGTAAATACACCTGCCGTATTTGGGAACTACATTGATGTTTATGACATTGCCCAGGCAGTAGAAGACGGAGCAACCGTTCGCATCTACTATGAAAGCCGTTTAGCGAAAGTGAATCTAAGCGAAGAAGGCAAAAAGCTGGTAGAAGAACTGGATGATGAGTTGGACGGAGAAGAACTCACCGAAACTCAAAAAGCCAAAGCCAAATGGACACAGTTAGAAGCCTTAATCGGTAGTGAAAACCGTATTATGAATGTAGCTGACGATATCATTCAGCATTTTAGTCAACGCCAAGAAGTATTTGAAGGCAAAGGAATGATTGTAGCCATGTCCAGAAGGATTGCCGCTGACTTGTACGATGAAATCATAAAACTGAAACCTGAATGGCATTCGAACGATTTGGACAAAGGTGTAATTAAAGTCGTGATGACTTCATCATCTTCGGATGGACCAAAAATCGCCAAACATCATACCACCAAGCAACAAAGAAGAACGCTTGCCGACCGAATGAAAGACCCAGACGATGAATTGAAGCTGGTGATTGTTCGGGATATGTGGCTTACAGGTTTTGATGCACCAAGCATGCACACGCTTTACATTGACAAACCAATGAAAGGGCACAATCTGATGCAAGCCATTGCAAGGGTAAACCGAGTTTATAAAGACAAGCCTGGTGGTTTGGTAGTGGATTATTTGGGTATTGCTTCTGATTTGAAAAAAGCACTGTCGTTTTACTCAGATGCAGGTGGCAAAGGTGACCCAACCATCGCCCAAGCCCAAGCTGTTGAATTGATGCTCGAAAAACTTGAAGTGGTTTCGCAGATGTACAGCGGCTTTCCGTATGAAGACTACTTTCAAGCAGATACAGGCCAAAAACTTTCTATGATTCTGGCAGCAGAAGAACACATTCTCGGACTGGAAAATGGAAAAAAACGATACATCAATGAATTAACCGCTTTATCAAAAGCCTTTGCGATTGCAGTGCCACATGAGCAGGCTATGGACGTGAAAGATGAAGTTTCGTTTTTTCAAGCCGTAAAAGCACGATTAGCAAAGTTTGACGGTACAGGTTCAGGCAGAACCGATGAAGAAATTGAAACTACCATCCGACAAGTAGTCGATAAAGCCTTGGTTTCAGAGCAAGTGATTGATGTCTTTGATGCCGCAGGAATCAAGAAACCTGACATTTCCATTCTATCCGAAGATTTCCTGATGGAACTCAAAGGAATGGAACATAAGAATGTGGCTCTGGAGGTTTTGAAAAAGCTATTGAATGACGAGATAAAAGCACGGGCTAAAAAGAACCTGGTCAAGAGCAAGTCACTTAAAGAAATGTTGGAAAATTCAATCAAGAAATACCACAACAAGATTTTGACGGCAGCTGAAGTGATGGACGAACTCATCAAGTTGAGCAAGGAAATTGTGAACATGGATATTGAAGCCAAAAAACTCGGACTGTCTGACTTTGAATATGCTTTCTACACGGCAGTAGCCAATAACGATTCCGCCAAACAACTCATGCAACAAGACAAGCTGAGAGAACTAGCGGTGATATTGACCGAACGAGTTAAGCAAAACGCATCCATCGACTGGACAATTAAGGAAAGTGTAAGGGCAAAACTGAAAGTAATCATCAAGCGGACTTTAAGGCAATTCGGCTATCCGCCAGATATGCAAAAACTGGCGACAGAAACGGTATTGAAACAAGCGGAACTGATAGCGAAGGAATTAACAACTTAATAAGAAGCGCCAATATCATTTTAAAAACATAAAATCAAACCCTAAACCCTTAACCTTCTTCCCCAAACTTAGGAAAAACAATAAAAAAAGTGGTGCCTACGCCTAATTCAGATTCAAACCAAATGTTACCGTTCGATTTTTCGATGATGTTTTTGGAAATAGCTAGTCCTAATCCTGTACCGGATGATTTGGTCGTGAAGTTCGGCTCAAAGACTCTCATGCCTTTTTCTTGCGGTATGCCCACACCATTATCCTGGATTTCTACCCGATAAACATCTTCTTTTTCGATCACCCGAACTTCAATTTTGCCTTCTGTATCTTCGTTAATGGCTTGGGTAGCGTTTTTGAGCAAATTGTTGAATACCCCGATCATCTGATTTTTATCGGCTTTGATGTAGCAAGCATTCTCCGGAAATTCTGTTGTGATCTCTACATGCTGCAAATTCTGGAATAGGGCAGTGGTGGATTTCAAAACTTCTTTCAGATCCACTTTTTGCAATTCGGCAGCCGGCATTTTGGCAAAGTTGGAAAACTCGGAAGCAATATGGGTTAAGCTGTCGATCTGCTCGATCAATCTTGCAGAAATTTGTTCCGTTAATTCTTTAATATCTGGCCGGTTTTGCTTCAATGCCATTTGCAAATGCTGAATACTCAACTTCATCGGCGTCAGCGGATTTTTGATCTCATGCGCTACCTGTTTCGCCATTTCTCTCCACGCACTTTCCCTTTCCGACTTGGCTAATAACTCGGCACTTTTCTTCAGCTCCACAATCATCCTATTGTATTCTGCCACCAACATCCCGATCTCATCTTTGTTTTTCCATTCAATAGGCACGTTCTTTTCCCTCAACTTCACCGTACTCAAACGTTCTTTGATGATGGTTAATGAATTGGTGATGGAACGGCTCAACAACAAGGCAATAGCCGTCGCGGTAAGGATCAGCAAGACATACACATTCACCAATGCCACCAAGAAATAGGAAATATCCGCTCGGAAACTCTGCTGCTTGCTGTAATAAGGAAAATGCAGATACACCAACGTTTCTTTAGAGTCATTCATATATGGAATGTAAGCCGATAAATATTTCAACTCTCCGATTTGTTCATTTTGCACATGTCTGGTTTTTCCTAGATCTCTCAAATGGTAATAGGCAATTGGATTCATCTGTTTGGAGATCAACTCCTTATTGAAAATGTCCGGTTGAGAAGTGAATTCCAAGTGACCATCGGTATGATAAACATTGAGGTCAATAGAGTGAATTTCTGCCAGAATAAGAATTCTATTCTCCATGATCTCCTCAAACTCTTTTTCGGTGAAGTTCCTTGGCGCTTCTTCCTTCATGTAGGCATCCAAATTGGCTACCAAAGAATTGGCCTTTCTCAACAATCTGTCGTTGTGATAATTATTGTATTGATTTTGAAAGTAGATCAATGTTACCACACCGATGATGAATAACGAGGACAAAACCAAAGAAATCATCGATATCTGGATTCGCCGTTGTAAGGTCACCGGTTGTGATTCTACCGTTACTAATTCTTTTGTCAAAACCAGGTCACGCATACCCAATACCCAGATCAACACGATGATTAGCAGATAAAAGCAAAAGATGTAGGAAAAGGCTGAAAACGGGCTGATGATCGAGCGTTTTTTGTCTGACAATACCACCGTGATCTCATTGTCGCTATTGTACACCAGATGATGGTAATCTTCATCGTTATAGAAAATGTACTGTCCGATGTCACCTTCCGCAAAATTCAGACTGGCTGTGTATTCATAATCGCCTTTACTTTTCTGTAATTTGCTGTTTTCATAGATGGCATATTCATAATCATCTTCCGTGGGTTTCGATTGCCTGCTTTTGGAAATAAGGAGTTCGGGATAAGCACTGGACGATCCGAAAACTTTGGGCACGATTTCCACGAAGAGATGACCTTCCAATACATCGTTGTCGTAAATAGGGTAGTACATCAAATATTTGATGCTCTCATTAGAACCGGAGAAGTATTTAATATTCGGGGAAACTGAATTGCGAGCTTTGTTTTGGTAGAGATCTTTTAACTCGCCATAGTTTTTCTCCAAAACCCCTTTTAAAGGCAATTCATTTTTATTGAATGGGAAAATATGAATGTTGTACCGACTTTCAAATTCATTGAAATACTTGGTGTATAAACGTTCGTCTAAGTAATAATCGCTTAGATAAGGATGTGTGAAATATCGCTTGATAAAGTTATCCGTTAAGATCTGATCTCCCGACTTCAATAATTTGAATTCTTCCGAAAAATCCCTTTCGAAAAGCAGTTCGGAGATAAAGTCTTTCTGTTTGCCGAATTCTTTGGAAGCATTGTTAGAAGTAATGATGGTGGCAGTGGTGCCGGCAAAGATGGAAACGATCAAGAGATAATTGATAAAGTTAAACTTGACAATGCCCATTTCATTTAAAATAAAATAGGCGATCATCAACAGGAAGAATAATGCGATGGTGGATTCGTTTAAAAACGGAATGCCGGCAATGATGTAATATACAATAATGACACTGACGGCGCCAATGATCAATAATTTCAGCGGTGAAAAACTACCGGCAATCAATGCCGTTTTTGACCATCCTATAAATAAAATGATGAACCAAATGGCGAAAATGATCATGCCCACCAAGCTGTACACCGACAGGGTATAAAAGTTATAGAAATCAAAAGAAATAGTGGAGTTATCTACCACACTTCTAATGATCAAAACGGTTACTACAAAAACAACGGTATTGAAAACAAACAGTAATAAAAGGTATAGATTGGATAAGATGTTATTGTTGGAGTTTCTCGGAAGTTTAAGAAATTTGCTTAATAATATTGCGGTACATAAACTGGCCAACGAGAATAGCAAGAGAATGCCCATGGACGGAATAAAGTTGGACGAGGCATAAATTTTGGATGAAAAAAGTGTGGTGTAATCCACATATAGCAGCAAGTCGGTATAATGCACAAAGATCCCGCCTGCAATGGTCAGCATAATGGTCACTAAGGCAATGAACGGTTGCTCTTTTTTGATGAAATAAACGCCCAACCGTAAACAAGAGGTAACCACCAATATCAATCCGAGTAATTGAATTAGCCATAAATAAGCGGGGCAGATAATCTTATTGCTATTGGTATGTTCTACATAAAATAACGGTTCGCCATTATGACTTACAATAGGATGATCGTTAGGATCTGCGGCAATTTTTATTTGACTTAATTTCTTGCTGTCGAAGGTAAATCCGTCCGTTAAATACTGGTTTTGAATAGGGTAGATGCTGTACACCGGAATGAGTCCTAATACTACAATGTCCGGTTCGTAGTTGATTCTGATCACTTCAAAATAACCGGTATTCAGTTTTACGAAATTGAATTCTTCCCTGAAGATCCTGTTGATATTATTGGGAATAATGGCATTGGACGTCCAAGCACTGATCTCACCTTCTTTATAAATTAGGATATCATGTTTAGTGCCTACGTTATTCTTTAGAAATGCATCTTTCTGATTGGATTGTGATAGCACTCTTTTGATATATGTGCTGTCCCTAATCTGTATCAGTAAGGCGTTTTCATTCTCGGCAATTTGCTGCTGTAAATATTTAGTAGCAGCATTGATGGCATTAATGGTAGATCGGTTATTGAAAATGATATAGCCCAGCGCAATTAAAATTACACCTAATATGGCGAGCAAGCCATACCTGTAATATTCCTTTTTGATCAGGGTCATTATGTAGCCAAACTCTTTTTAGCTTCGGTCCAAAGCACATCCATTTCGGCCAAAGTCATATCTTGCAATAATTTTTTTTGTTCGATGGCGGCGGCTTCCATCCATCTAAATCTAGCCATAAATTTTTTATTGGTCAATTCCAAGGCTTTATCGGCATCAATTTTCAAATAGCGGGCATAGTTGATCACTGAAAACAACACATCACCAATTTCTTTTTCCATTTCTGCCTGATCTTTATTCAATTGGGCTTCCTCCAGCTCGTCAATCTCTTCTTTTAACTTTTCCAGTGCGCCGGAAGCTTCGTCCCATTCAAAACCAACTTGTTTTACCTTTTCCTGAAGGCGATAGGCTTTTACCATGGCCGGTAAAGATCGCGGCACCCCTTCAATGACCGACTTTTTCCCTTCTTTTAATTTAAGTTGCTCCCAATTTCTTTTTACTTCTTCTTCGTCCGCAACAGTTACATCGCCATAAATGTGAGGATGGCGAAAGATGAGTTTCTCACAAACGGCATTCAATACATCGGCAATATTGAATTCGTTCTTTTCTTCTCCAATTTTAGCATAAAAAACCATGTGCAACAAAATATCGCCCAGCTCTTCTTTAATGCCTTTCATATCTTGATCTAAAATAGCGTCTGACAATTCGTAGGTTTCTTCTATAGTTAAATGGCGCAACGAATCTATGGTTTGCTTTTTATCCCACGGACATTTTGCCCTCAGATCGTCCATCACATTTAATAATCGTTCGAATGCCTTTAACTTTTCTTCCATATTGCTGTTATAATGTTGTAAGTTAATATCTTTAAATTGAATGATGGTTATTGTCGTATGAAAACCGAATGTATAAATATTATTAAAATTAGCGCCGGTGTTGAATAAACCTGCTTTATCCGAGAAAATATGGTCGCCCCTTCAATTGTGGCTGTTGGCACTTTTGTTAACCATCAGTGGCTTAGTGGCGCATTTGTTTAAAGTGGAAGACAGTATCACTATTGTTTTGGTACTGGGTGGCTTCTTATTGTTTGCTGCAGGGAATCCTATCTTGAATGCCATTCGGGCGAATATGGCCAGAAATTTAAGATGGTCGTTACCTATATTTATCGTGCATGCCGTAATTACTTATCAAATGATTACCTGGATCGGACCGGAAAATGAGATTCCCATCAAACGAGTGTTTAGCGTCATCGTTATTTTCTATTTAATGGCGACCACATTGTCTGTAATGTTCAGGTTGATCTATAAACTTTTCTCTCAATATTAATCTCCACTAAATTTCGGTAACCTTGGTTGGATCTACTTTTATTTTCTTTTCTTCCTTGGGTTCTGATTTAGGTGCCGGATGATAAATATCGTCTTCCAAGATCATGGGTGGTTGATTGGGCGCAGGAGTGGGGGATGACAACGCTCCTCCTTGATTGAATTGTTGCATGAACTGATCTATGATTGTGCTGATATCGCCCATATCATTGAATTGTAAGTTCAGTTGATTAAAGATAGTATCTATGCTTCCTCCAAAGTTAAAACTCTTGAATTGCTGCATCGTAGAATCCATCACGCCGGGCTGAATGAATTGTTGCCAAATGTCTTTTGTGGTTTCCATTTGTTCTTCTAACTGTTGAAATATTTCATCAAAGTCGGTATTGAATAAATCGTTCAGATTAAAAGAAAAGGGTTGAGGGGTTGGGGTGGAAGATTGAGCGTTAACGGAATGAACATTTAAACCGATAACAGCCATTAGGATGACGAGCCAATTTTTCATGTAAACAATTTAATTGCTTAAGAAATAACAAAATTCTTGCCATTAAAAAATGACTCTTGAAATTATGCTATCACCGGCAATCATAAAAATTATAATTGTGAATTTGTCTTAATTTTAGTGCAGAAAGTGATGCAGGCATTGAAAATCGTTAATCGTCTGTTAAATTGCAGTGAACAAATTGAATGCATTATATCTTACTTTGTTTAAACTAATATATGGGTAGAAGTACCTTAAGAATTATAACCATTTTAGGTGTGATCTGCATTACCGGTATTGCAGTGGTACAAATGTATTGGTTTAGAAAGGCGTTCGATCAGGAAGAAAAACAATTTTCAGACCGAACCCGAATAGCATTAAATAGGGTAGCCAATCAATTGTTGGATCAAACTTCAGACAGTACCGCACAGTTGGAATCCATCCGTCAACTGTCCAGCAATTATTTTACGGTGGAATTCAACACCGCCATCAATCCAGAATCATTAGAAGAAGCACTCTTTAACGAATTTCACAATCAGAAAATAGGCGTCAATTTTGAATACGGCATTTTTGCCTGCGATAATGATTCTATCATTCATGGCAGTAAGGTGGATCTTAACGAATATACCAGTGTGCAGCAGATCAATTACCAACCTCAGGCGAATGAGAATTTTTATTTTGGGGTGCTTTTCCCCAGTAAAACCTCTTACATTGCCGATCAGTTGCGAATATGGCTGGTGTTTACCGTTTTGTTGTTTATGGTGATATTGTTCTTTAGCTATGCCTTATTTGTGATTTTTAAACAGAAGAAATTATCGGAGATCAAAACAGATTTCATCAATAATATGACACATGAATTGAAAACGCCTTTGTCAACCATCAGTGCGTCCAGCGAAGTTTTGATGAAGTCAAACAACAATTCTCCGGAACGAGTGTCCACCTATGCCGCCATCATCAATCAGGAAAGTAAACGACTAAAGCAACAGATAGAATCGGTTTTGAAAATATCCGTATTGGATTCCAATAAACTGACGTTAAAGAAAGAAGTATTTGATTTGGGTAGTTTATTGAACACTGTGGTACAAACTTACATGCCTTTGGTAAAGGCTCAGAGTGGAGAATTGAAATGTGATATTTCTAAAGAAAAAGTTGATTTTAAAGGAGATAAAATTCACATTGAGAACGTATTGCACAATTTGATGGAGAATGCGCTGAAATACAGCAATGACCGACTATCGATCAATGTGGTTTTATATTATGAGAAAAATAAAGCCATCATCAAGGTTTCGGATAAAGGTGAAGGCATTGAGGAACACATGCAGCGAAAAATATTCGATAAATTCTTTAGAGTGCCTACCGGCGATGTCCATAATGTAAAAGGCTTTGGATTGGGACTCTATTATGTGAAGAAGATTGTTCAGGCGCATAATGGTATCATTTTAGTGGACAGCAAATTGAATAAAGGCACAACATTTATCATAAAACTTCCCGTTAATAATTAAGTATGACTGACAGAAAAAACATTTTATTGGTAGAAGACGACAAGAATTTAGCATTTGTGGTTAAAGACAATTTACTGGATAGAGGTTACAATGTGTATCATGCGGAAGATGGGGAACAGGCGTTAGCCGAGTTTAAGGAAAAGCAGGTAGATCTAATTTTATTGGATGTCATGTTGCCTAAGTTGGATGGTTTTGCAGTGGCGGAAACCATTCGGGAGATGGACGGTCAGACACCAATCATATTTTTAACCGCCAAGGATTTTAAAGAAGATAAGATCAAAGGATTTAGACTCGGGGCAGATGATTATGTAACCAAACCTTTTGTATTGGAAGAATTATTACTAAGAATTGAAGCCATTATCAGAAGAACCAATGCGGTGGAGGAAACTCAGGATGAAAAGATCAGTATTGGAAAGTTTGTTTTTGAACCGGCCTCATTAACACTTCAAATGGGCAGTGAAATATCAACCATGACAAAAAAGGAAGCAGCTTTGTTAGCAGAGTTGGTGAAGAATAAAGACAAGGTAGTGGAACGCTCGCAATTACTTAAAAAAGTGTGGGGCAAAGACGGCTATTTTGTGGGGAGAAGCATGGATGTGTATATGACCAAGGTCAGAAAATATTTAAAAGATGATCCGAATTTGGAGATTATCAATATTCATGGGGTCGGCTTTAAGTTGGTTGAAAATGAATAGTTTGTCTAGAAAGTCGAAAATTTATTCATAATTCTATCTTTTGTAGCCAGATCATGTGATCATTACCATTCGGCCAATAATTTTTCAGCACATCAGTAGGTAAACCTAATTTTTTTGCCCAATATTGTTGAGCTTGTCGATAGCCACTGTCCAAACAATAAGAGGTATAATTCTTGTTTTTGAGCGCTTGAAGTATGTGTTTAAAGAGCTGCGTGGCTATACCTTTGTTTTGATATTCCGGTAAGACATAAACACATTTAACTTCCGGTGTTTGAGATAGGTCAACATCTAAATGCTCTGTGATCAATGAGCCGGCAGGACCATAAGTAATGGTACCAACAATAGCATTATTGTTAATAGCAATCAGAAAATAGTTTGACTGGCCATTGGATATTAAATCGAGTTGTAATTGGCTGCAAAGTGCATCAATTTCAGTGGATGTTTGTTCTTCAAATTGTTCTACAATGCCTTCTTGACGAAAAGTATCTTTCACCGTTATATCAAACAACTGGTAAATTGCTGAAGCGTCTTCTAATGTCGGCCTCCTGATCTTGATCTCCATACTACTTTGAAAAGAGAATGATAAGCCCGCCAAAAATAACTCAAATCATTACAAACAAAAAAGGCTATCTCATTGCTGAAATAGCCTTTTAGCTTTTATCTCTAAGATTTGAATTCTTAGTTTATATGATCAACATGGCATCTCCGTAAGAGAAGAAGTTGTAATCGTTTTTAACCGCTTCTTTGTAAGCATTCATTACGTTGTCGTATCCACCAAATGCACAAACCATGATCAGCAAACTGCTCTTTGGTAAATGGAAATTAGTGATTAGACTATCTGCGATTTTAAACTCATAAGGAGGATGGATAAATAAGTTGGTCCAACCTTCCATTGGTTTTAACAAACCTTCCGCAGAAACCGCTGTTTCAGAAATTCTTACACTGGTTGTTCCTACAGCACAAACTCTTTTTCTGGCTTTTTTCGCTTTATTGACTACTTCTGCTCCTTGCTCTTTTACTTTAATGTATTCTGCATCCATTTTGTGCTTGGACAGATCTTCTACTTCGATTGATCTGAAAGTTCCCAAACCAACGTGCAAGGTCATTTCGGCAAATTCCACACCTTTGATCTCCAAACGCTTCATTAAGGTTTTGCTGAAATGCAATCCGGCAGTTGGTGCCGCTACAGCACCTTTTTCTTTGGCATAAACGGTTTGGTATCGTTCCCTGTCAATAGGTTCAGGATCTCTTTTTAAATATTTAGGTAATGGCGTATGTCCCAATTTGTCCAAAATACTTCTGAACTCATCTTCTGAACCATCAAATAAGAATCTGATCGTTCTTCCTCTGGAGGTCGTGTTATCAACAACTTCCGCTACTAAATCATCATCACCAAAATACAATTTGTTACCTACTCTTATCTTTCTGGCAGGATCTACCAACACATCCCAAAGTCTGGCTTCATTGTTCAGCTCTCTCAACAAGAAAACTTCAATTTTAGCACCGGTCTTTTCCTTTACACCATACATTCTTGCCGGAAAAACGGCAGTGTTGTTCAACATTAATGCATCGCCGTCATCAAAATAATCGATAATGTCTTTGAATAATTTATGTTCAATTTCACCGGTCTTTTTATGAAGCACCATCAGTTTACACTCATCTCTTAAGTTAGATGGATAAAGTGCAATTCTTTTCGGATCCAGCTCAAAATTAAATTGGGATAGTTTCATTTATTCTACTTTCTAGTTGTAAAGGTTAATAAGAGGGCGCAAAGGTATAAAATCTAAAACTATCTAACATTTTTAATTCGTTACTATCTTTAGAATTTTAGATTATATCAATGTGGTGTCCAAAAAATGACTCGTTTTGAGCTATAAAATATTGAGAAAGAAAGAGAATTGACAAACATGCGGGCTGCAATAACTGTGCAGTAGAAGCTGCCAAATGAAAATGTAATTAGCAATTATTAAGCCTTTTAAATGGTTACTTTTGCCTAATTTGCGACCACCAAATGATCGTCTTTTTTAAAATAATAAAAGAAAGCCTTTTGCTTTCCCTTCAACAATTGTGGGCGAATCGTCTGCGAACCATCCTTTCATTGTTGGGAGTTACCATTGGCATTTTCAGCATTATTGCCATTTTAACGGCGGTGGACAGTATGAAAGCCGATATTGAGAACGATCTTAATAAACTTGGAGACGATTTGGTTATCGTTCAAAAGTGGCCTTTTTTTACCGGAACCGATTATCCTTACTGGAAATACTTTCAACGACCGCAACCTTCTTATAAAGATTATGAATATTTAGAAGAGAGATCTCATACCATTGGGGCATTGGCGTACACTTTAATGGTGCCGGATGCCGTGGTGAGTTTGGGCAGTAGAAAGTTAAGAGGCCTGGAAGTTTTTGGGACGACTATAGATTATAATAAAGTGATCAATGTAGATTTACAATATGGCAGATATTTTACACCGCAGGAAATATTATCCGGCTATTATGTGGCTATTATTGGTGCAGATGCGGCGGATCAGCTTTTTGAAGGAGAAAAAGATGTGGTGGGAAAGGAAGTGATGGTGGAGCATATCAAAGTGAAGATTATTGGAGTAATCAAGAAAGCTGGTCAAGGGGTTTTAGGCTTGAACGACGATAAATCTTTGATCATGCCCTACGAATTGGTAAATAAAACCATGTCGGTTGAATTGGAGCATTCTAATCCCAATATTTGGTTAGTGCCTAATGAGCAAGTATCGGCAGATGCCATGATTGCGGAAGTGAGAGGTTTAATGAGAAATGTGAGGCATTTACGACCGAAGCAACTAGATGATTTTAGCCTTTCCAAATTTAGTATCATCACCAATACCTTTCAGGGAATGTTAGGGGCGTTAAGTACAGCCGGTTGGGTAATTGGTGGGTTGTCGTTATTGGTGGGTGGTTTTGGTATTGCCAATATTATGTATGTAAGCGTGAAGGAAAGAACCAATATTATTGGTATTAAAATGGCCATGGGAGCAAAGAGCATTTATATCTTATTGGAGTTTTTATTTGAATCAGTGTTGCTTTGTTTGTTTGGTGGAGGTATAGGGCTTGTCATCGTTTATTTTATTCTGGATCCGGTGAGTGAAGCCAGTGGTTTTCAATTCATTTTAACCATGAAAAATGTAGCGATTGGTTTGGGTGTGTCCGCATTTATAGGTGTGTTGGCGGGTATCCTTCCGGCCATTAAGGCTTCCAATTTAGATCCTGTTGAAGCCATTCGAGCCAATTAGTCATACTAATTTCTCATACATCTATATTTTTGAGCAATTTATCGAAATTGTTGTGTAGGATACTACGGTTTCCATATTTTGGCCAAAAAATAAAGATAGATGATGAAGAAAGTAAGTGTATTATTAGTAATATTTTTAACGATTTTAAGCGTAAATCCGGCAGCAGCACAAACTTCTAAGTGCTTTGAAAAGGGTAATATATTGTTGAATCCCGGGATAGGGATAGGAACAAGATCAGCAGGTTCAGGTTTCTTTTGGCCTAATTTTATATTCAGTGCAGATTTTGGTGTGCATGATTATGTAAGTGTCGGCCCTTATGTGGCGGCAGCCTTCGGAACGAATGGACGAGGAGCTTTAGGTGTGGGAGCGAGAAGTAGTTTCCATTGGTGGCAATTGATGGACGATAAAGTGGCCAAAGACCTTAAACAAGATCAGTTCGAAATGTATTTTACGGTATGGTTGGGAGCAGAGATTATAAGGGTAAAATCGAATGGAAATAAGAATAATGCCGGTGGATTTGATGCCGGAGCTTCATTGGGTTTCAGATGGTATCCAAATGCCAATGAACGCTTTGCCTTTTATGGCGAATGGGGTAGAGGACCAATAAGCTGGACAACCTTTGGCGCGACAATTAATTTGAACTAAGTTAAAATGCAAAGTTGGCGTAACTTAAATGGGAGTTGCGCTAACTTGTTTTTGTAAGGATTTCCATAGTTGGACGCATTCGACAG